>JBCDIP010000064.1:0-10103 GCA_038748855.1 Pseudomonadota bacterium | reverse complement strand
GACCCGACCCCGCTTTACCGCGCAGTAGCCGCTGCCTCTCTGCAACAGGCGCACGGATCAAGTGATCTGTCTCCAGCTGTCGATCTGAACGACCTGTTCAAGGGCCGCCCCATACGCCGGGCGATTGCAAAGACCTTCGTGGGGTGGGCGAAGAAGCGTGTGCGTGACAGAGAGAACTTGCGGTTCGAGCGCACGCGGATCTTTGGCCGCGCTCGTCATCTTTTCAGGGCAGTGGGCCGGCAGTTTTACGCTCGCGGCGTCATCGAGACCTCAGATGACATCTTCTATCTCACTGTGCCGGAGGTGCTGGGGTACATTGAGGGGTTCACGGTCAGCCCCAACCTTGCCGAGCTGGCGGCCATGCGGAAACGTGAAATGGAGCAGTCAAGCCAACGCCCCGACCCGGACGAGCGTTTGCTGGTCAAAGGCGCTGCACTTGCCGGGACCGCGGCGTTCGTCTCACGAAAAGTGGCACCAGAAGACACCTCCATACTGAAAACGGCTACAGGCTGCGCACCGGGATGCGTCACCGCAACGGCCCGGGTGATCCGGGACCCTCGGACCCAGAGCCTGGAGCACGGCGACATCCTTGTAGCCAAGCATACCGATCCTGGTTGGATTGCCGTATTCAGCAATGCATCGGCTATCGTTGTGGAACGGGGGAGCTTGCTGTCTCATTCTGCTATCGTTGCGCGGGAGCTGGGCATACCGTGTGTGGTCGGGCTGAAGGGTGCCATGGACTGGATCAAAGACGGTGAGACCATCGAAGTTGATGGCGCGGCCGGCACGGTCAAGAGGCTGTCCTGATGGAAGCGGAAATCGCAAGCCATGCTGATTTCGACAACATCCGCTACGCCCAACTCTGGGAGGATGCGGACGTGCTGTTGCTGGGACTGGGCGAACAGAAGGGCGCCACGCTGGTCTCGATTTGCTCTGCCGGTGACAATGCACTGGCCATGCTGACGCTCGATCCTGCCCGGATTGTGACAGTTGATCTTTCAAACGCCCAGCTGGCCTGCTTGCGCCTACGCATTCAAGCCTATCAGCATCTCAGCCACGGCGCGTTTCTGGAGCTGATGGGTGCAAGGCCGTCGGCAAACCGACTGCAGCTGTTGGATCAGGCGGCCCGCCATCTTGATGGACCTGACCAGGCTTTCTGGGCTGAGCGCAAGGATGACGTGGACAAGTTTGGACTGGGCGGCGCGGGTAAGTTTGAGCGCTACTTCCGGATCTTTCAGCGTTATCTCTTGCCTCTGGCTCAGACCAGGTCGACCCTTGAAGACGTGTTCAAACGCAAGCCGTTAGGCGAGCGCCGAATGTTTCTCGATCAACGTTGGAACAACTGGCGCTGGAAGCTGCTCTTAAAAACATTCTTCTCCAATTTTGTCATGGGCCGGCTCGGCAGAGACCCGGCCTTCTTCGCCCATGTGGACGGCAGCCTGGCAGAGCATGTGGCGCGCCGGATTGAACATGCGGCTGTGGACCTGGAACCTGCCGACAATCCTTATCTCCACTGGATCCTCACAGGCTCCCATGGCGAGGCGCTCCCCTTGGCCTGGCGCAAAGAGCACTTTGAGACGATCAGAGACCGGCTCGATCGGTTGGAGCTGCGCTTTGGCGCATTGGAGACCTTTATTGCAACCGGAGACAAGGCGGACGGCTTCAATCTCTCCGACATCTTCGAGTACATGACCGAGGCGACTTTTGAGACCGTCTACGGCTCGATTTTGAGCGCCGCCGATCCGGCCGCGCGTCTGGTCTACTGGAACATGATGGTGCCGCGGCGTGTGCCGGATGCTCATGCGGCGCGGGTTGTCACGTTGCAGGACGTTGAGCGTGCAGGCGCTGCCATTGATAAGGCCTTCTTCTACAGCGACTTTGTGGTGGAGCAGGTGCAGTGACTGTGACGCCGTTAGATCTCGTCTTCATGCTCTTGATCACTGCGGGTCTGTTAGGCCTCATGTGGTGTGTCAAGCGCCTCTCAGCGCGGTTTGACATCGGTCCTGAGGTGCAGCGCAAACTGGTGCATGTGGCCACAGGCTGCACGGCCCTGACCTTTCCCGCTGTCTTTTCCGGCCCGGCGCCGGTCATCATTTTCGTTGCGCTCGCCACCTTGCTTCTGCTTGTTCTGCGCAACACAGGCCTTAGCCGGTTGGCGAACCTTGGTTCGGTCTTGCATGACGTGGAACGGAAGTCCCATGGCGAGATCTATCTGGCTATAGCGATCGGGTTGCTGTTTTTCCGCTCTGAAGGCCAGCCTGTCCTCTATGTGTTGCCGTTGCTTGTCATAACGCTGTCCGACACCGCTTCGGCGCTGATCGGCACGGCGTATGGGCGCAGCCGCTTCGCTGTGGAGGGTGGGGCTAAGAGCCTGGAAGGCGTTGCGGCCTTCTTTGTGGTCACCTGGCTCTGCGCGATGATTGTGCTGCTGCTCATGACGGATGCGGGCCGGATCAATGTGATTGTTCTGTCACTGGCGATTGCGGCGTTCTGCGCGCTCGTTGAAGCGGACTCATGGAACGGGCTCGATAATCTGTTCGTGCCCATAGGAGCGCACCTTTTCCTGGCAAGTCATCTGGACAACAGCTTGGGTGAGCTGGCTGCGATCGCTGCTGCATTCATTGGCACTATTCTGGTGGTTCAATCGCTTGCGCCCAGCCTGAAGATCTCGTCCCAGGCAGCTCGCGGTTACGCCATCTTGATGCTGCTGGTGCTTTCGGTGACACAGTGGCAAAACGCTGTCTTGCCGGCCTTTGCGATAGCAATGCACTTGGTGGCCCGTCGCACCCGCCCAGGCATGAGCGAACGACCGGATTTCAACCTCATTTTGATTGCCACCGGCGTTGCGTTGGCTTGGTTGGTGACCGGGGAGATGGTGGGCGCCTCCGCGATAAATCTTTTCAATCTCACCTTTGCCGCCGTTGGACTTGCCTTTGCGGGCCTCGCGCTTGGAGGCGCCTGGCGGCTGGCTATGGCGCCGTTGATGGCTGGTGTCGCGGTCCTGGCGCTCTGGATTGCTGGATCGAACCCGCAGGCCGCCCCCTGGTTCGACCCAGGCTGGCCGGTCATTCTTCTTGCGCTCGCAATGCCTGCAGTCGCTGGTTTGGCAAAACCGGAGTGGTTTGCCCGGGCCCGTAGCTTTAAGGCCTTTGGTCTCTCCCTCATTTTGCCCATGGGCATATTCGTGTTCAAAGGAGTTCTGGCCTGATGCAAACACCTGAAGAAATTCATCATGGCGGTGCCCGCGTTCTTGTCTACCGCGACGCTCCGGATTGGGAGGGGCTGAAATGCGCGGCAGTTGGCGGGGTGCAGTTTGAAGATGCGGCATCGGGCGAGGAACTGTTGAATACCCTTGCTGATCAGTTGCGGTCAGAGGGCTTCCAGGGCCTTCTTGGTCCGATGGACGGGGACACTTGGCACGCCTACCGCGTGGTCACGGAGACCGATGGCTCGCCGCCCTTTCTCATGGAACCGGTAAGTGGCGAACATACGCTCAGCGCGTTCACGCAAGCTGAGTTTCAGCCAGTGTCCAGCTACGTTTCCAGCCGCGCCTGTCTTGAGGACACACTCAGCCCAGAGCCTGTTTCGGTGCCGGGAGTGACAGTGACGCCCTGGGATGGAAAGGATGGGGACACTCTGATCCGCCAGCTGTTTCAGATGTCGGCTGGAGCCTTTGCCCGCAATAAGTTCTTCAAGCCAATCGAGATCGATGCCTTTCTGGCTCTCTATGAACCGGTGATGCCGCTCATCGATGCTCGCCACGTGCTCTTTGCGCATCACGAAGAGGCCGGTTTGGTGGGCTTTCTCTTCGGCATGCCCGACCGCTCAGCAACGGATGAAGCACCGGCGGCCATCTTGAAGACCTATGCCAGCGGGATGCGCGGCGTAGGACATCTGTTGGCAGAGACCTATCACCGTTCAGCTGTGGACATGGGGCACAGCCATGTCATCCACGCGCTGATGCATGAGGACAACGCCTCTTTGAGCAGAAGCAAGCAGCACAAGGCGCACATCTTCCGGCGCTACGCGCTCATGGGCCGCAAACTGTAAGCGCAAATGAACCTGATAGATACTTTCCTGCAAACGGCAGCTACAACTCCGCATAAACGGGCTGTGGTGTCGGGGGCCGGTGAGACTGTGACTTTTGAGCAGCTCGCCATGCAGTCTGGTGTTTTGGCCGCTCGTTGGAAGAAGGAAGGGATCGGGCCGGGTGACCGCGTGTTGGTTGCCATGCCGGTGGGCATAGATCTTTACGCCGCCATTGCCGCACTTTGGCGGCTCGGTGCTGTGATCGTGTTCCCCGAACCGGCCATGGGATTGGCGGGCCTCAAGCATGCGATTGAGATGACGCGGCCCGAGGCCTTTCTGGCGGCCGGGGCGTACCGGCTGCTACGTCTCTTTGTTCCAGGTTTGTGGGCCGTCAGGACGCATTTGCGGCTCGCCGAAGGGGATAGGGCCAGTGACGTGCTTGAAGAGCTGCGCCCCGATCATCCGGCTCTCATTTCCTTCACAAGCGGGTCCACGGGTAAACCAAAGGGCATTGTGCGCAGCCACGGATTCCTGGCCGCACAGAACGCATGCGTGGCCGAGTTATTGACGCCTTCTCGCGAGGACGAGACCGATCTGGTCGCCTTTCCGGTTTTTGTGATCGCGAACCTGGGGCAAGGCATCACATCGGTTCTGCCGAACTGGAAACTGACGCGGCACGATCAAGCCGGCGCCGGCACGATTGTGAACTTGATCAAGGCGCAATCCATAACACGCGCCCTCGTGCCCCCCTCCATTTGCCAAGTGCTCGCGCGCGGTGGGGCCGATCCGGGATTGTCTGACATCTTCACCGGTGGCGGACCGATCTTTCCTGATCTCATCGATGCGCTGACGGCCGCCGCACCCCAAACTGCGCTGACCTGTGTCTACGGATCCACAGAGGCAGAGCCCATTTCGCATCTTCATGCGCAGGACATTTCAGCCAAACAATGGATGGATATGGCAGAAGGCAAGGGGCTGCTTGCGGGCGCGCCGGTTCGGCAGACCGAGGTCAAAATCATAGATCATGAGATCGTGGTGACAGGCGATCACGTGAACAAGGGCTATCTGGACGGGGCTGGAGATGAAGAGAACAAGGTTCAAATCGAAGGCCAGATCTGGCACCGGACAGGGGATGCCGGCGCGATGGATAGTGCTGGTAACTTATGGCTGAAGGGGCGCTGGTCGGCAAAGGCTGGCGAGATCTTTCCGTTCGAAGCTGAAGTGGCTGCGAGATCCTGGCCGGGTGTTCAGCAGGCTGCCTTGCTTCCCGGTTCCAACCCGCCGGTGCTCGCGCTTGAAGGGCACGAGCCGTCTGCCGGAGCATGGCAATCGCGTGCAAAAGACCTTGGCGGTTTACGCGTGGAGAAAGTCAGCGAAGTGCCGCTCGACCGGCGTCACCGGTCCAAGGTTGACTACGCTCGCCTGCGCGAAATGCTGGATGCCTAGCGGTACCTTCCCGTAACAAGAGAAACAGGTCGCTGGCGATCACCTGACGTGCTAACGAATGGCTATGCGAGATCTGACTTTTCAACTTGTTTCGGGCGATACAACCGAGACCCGGACCGTATCCATCACCCGCACAATCGTAGCCGGCTGGACCGCGCGCAACGTGGAGGCGATGGAAAAACACATTGCCGAGCTGGATGAGCTTGGTGTGACGCGACCTGTGCGTACGCCCATGTTTTACCGGGTGTCCTGTTCGTGCCTCAGCCTTGCCGACACAATCGAGGTGATCGGCACAGCATCAAGCGGCGAGGCGGAGTTCTTCCTGTTGAACCTGGACGGGGACATTTGGCTTGGCACCGGTTCCGACCACACTGACCGTGAGGCCGAGGCGCACGGGGTCACGCTGTCAAAGCAAATGTGCGACAAACCTCTAGCCGCCAGTTTGTGGCGCTTGGCGGATGTGGCAGACCATTGGGACGAGCTCCAAATCAGGTCCTATGCCGTGATCGATAGCGAACGCGTCCTCTATCAGGAGGGCCAGGTGAGCGCCATGCTGGCACCTGAGACGCTGCTTGAGCTCTATGCCAAGGAGGCGGAGGCCGATGGCGGTTTCGGCCCTGGAGATTTAATGCTGTGCGGCACCTTGCCGGCACTTGGCGGTGTCCGTCCGGCGGGTCGGTTCGAGTTCGAACTTGTGGACCCGGTGTTGGATCGCCGCCTTCACCACGGCTATGACATTATCGAGCTACCCGTCCTGGGCTAGCTCTCGTCGTAGTAGTGCGTTTCCAAGAGAACGCAGCCTTTCTCCGACTTAAACGGGCCGTGATAGACGCCAGGCGGGCGGCAGGCATAGGTGTGTTGGGTGAACGGCTCACCTCCCTTGCCTAGCTCGTCATTGCCAACCGTCAGGTCTCCTGACACCAGATAGACTTCCTCCCAATAATCGTGGACGAAAGGTGCTGTGGTGAAAACGCCAGGCTCAAAACGCAGCAATCTGGTGCGTGTTCCGGTCTTGCCCTCTTCATCGAGTGCGCCGGCCAGGATCTTCTGCTCAATACCGTCCGGATAACCGTCCGGCGTGTGCCAACCATCAGTGTCCATGTCCACTGCGTGGAATTCTTTATGTTCTTTCTTGATCGCCATGGGATGTCCTACTGCGCTGCAACCTGCCCCTCATTGGGAAGTTCATCTTCAAGGTCGTAACTGTCAAGCATCTGATCTACCAGCGCTGTGCATCTGTCCCAGTCAAAGGTGCGGAAGCTGTGGCCTTTGGTGACGAACGTGGCGCCGGCATAGAACATCTCATACTGGGTGTGCCGCGAGGCAAATTCCGAGCCCACGGCGTCCCAGGCGAGTTTGTAGAATTTTACTTTGGTTTCACTGTCGGCCGCCGGTGAGTTTTGGGTCTTCCCGATGAATTCACGCAGGTCTGCATTGGCGAAATCGGCAACCGACGAGGGCAGCATGATCATCCCGCCACCGGCCAAATCGCGCAGTGTGGTGATCACTTTGGAGTAAAGTTGCTGGGTCAGCACCTGGGCGGCATAAAGTGTGTGTCGGTCCGGCACGAAGTAGGCGCCGCGCTGGCTGCCCTTCACCTCCATGGCATGCACCAGCGCATCCACCATGGCGCACTCTGCTGCCAAGTTGCCAAGGGTCTCGCGCACTTGCGGAAACGAGGTGGTGCCGTTCACATCGGTGATCCGCCGGCCCAGGCCCAACAGGAAGCGCATCTTCACCATGAGGCGCACCTGGGCCTGATAGTTCTGATACACATGCGCCGGCGTGGCATGAAACTGCTTCTGGCACATGGCCACGTCTTGATTGATGAACACCCGGTCCCAGGGCACTTTCACATCATCGAAATAGAGTACGGCATCGTTCTCATCGAACCGACTGGACATGGGATTGTCGAAGACGGACGGTGCGTTCTCTTCATAGGACTTGCGAGACAAGATCTTAAGCCCCTTCGCGTTCATAGGGACAGCAAAGGAAATGGCGTAACGCTCGTCGCCCGGCTGCAGAGGCTGGATGCAGGTGACGAAAACTTCATTGGCCATAATGCCGCCGGTGGCCAGCATCTTGGCGCCGCGCACAGTGATGCCCTCGCTGTCTTGGTCCACCACACCTGCGGTCAGATACTCGTTCTCCTGCTCGTGAGCCGCTTTGGAGCGGTCTGCCTGGGGATTGATGATCACATAGGTGAGATAAAGCTCATTGTCCCGGGCATAGCGATAATAGTCCGAAAGAGCCGCCGCGCGGGCCGGGTCATAGTCCTCAAACACCTCCCGGCCCATATGCATGCCGGAAATGCAAGAGGCCACATGATCGGGGGCTCTGCCCAGGAAACCGGCATGGAGGCCCGTCCAGGCCTCTAGACCCTTGCGGCGCTCCACAAGCTCATCGAACGATGTCGGCAGCTGCCAGATCCGGTTGGCGCGCCCGCCTGTGTTTTCGATCTCGAAAGTCATGAGATCGCGGTTCTGAGGTGCACTGTGGAAGTCATAGAGCTTGCCCACGGACGCCACCACATTGCGATAGGCAGGATGTTTGGTCACATCCCCCACCAGAGATCCATTGAGATAGACCTCGCGGCCATCTTGCAGGGAACGGATATGCTTTTCGCCGGTTTTCATTTCATGCCCTTCTTCTCGCCAGTTAAGAGCGTGCCGCGGCGTTGCCTGCCCGGCTTAGGCACTATCGCAAAATGCGGGCTGAGAGAAAAGCACTGATCAAAAGGAAACGGCACGACCGCTCTTGGGGCGATCGTGCCGTTTTGATGTTGGGTTCTGGTGGTCTTGCTACTTCACCAGGAACTTGATGGCTGTTCGTCCGGCCAATTGTTGTTTCTTGACCTTTTTGCCGGTTTTCTTGTCCTTCACTTCAACAGTGGGGACCACCTTGATGGCGCGGGAAGCGAACTTCTCGTAGTCGCCCAGCGAGGTGAAGGCGTTCTTAGCAAAGTCATGCTTGATGTTCTTTGCCGCGGCCTGTGTCTTGGTGCACAGCGCCACCACGGTTTCCTTGCCCGGGTCCTGCAGCTGGAACTTGAACTTCGCTTTCTTGCCAGGGAACTGGAATTCCTTGCCGGCCTTCAGGAAGTTTTTCTGCTGGAACTTGTTCGGGAAGATAACCGTAGCTTTGTCCTTGCCGTCCACGTTGATCAGGGTCAAGAAGCAATCCTGCTCACTCTTGACTGTGAACACAGCGTGCTCCTTCACCTTGTAGTCCGACTTGTCGGAGAACAAGGAGAGATGGAACGAGCCGGAGTTCAGGCGGTCTTTTGCGTCAGGCTTGGCCGCAACTTTGGTCGGCTTTTCCTCTTTCTTGTCGGTCGAGGCTTCCTCAGTGCTTTCGGCAGCAACCTTGAGCACCACAGCTTCGCTGACCTGCGGCACGAGAGAAGCGTAGATCGCTTCAAAGTGGTCGCGCGGCACCAGGCCTTGCTCCAGCCGGCGTTTCAGCGCGAAGGCTTCGCTGCCAGCTGCGTTGAGTGCATTCTGGAAATCGCCTTCAAGCTGACCAAACTCCGCTGCGGCTGTCCGCATGGTCAGATCTTGGCGCTCATACAGATCAGACAAAGCGTTGATCACTTCCACGCCGTTCAGCGTGAGGCTGGGGTCAAGTCCGGCCCTCTCCATTGCTGCGCGCCAAGTGGCCTGATCTTCGTCCAGCAGCCGCTTCATGGTTTCCGCGTCAGGATACAGGGCTTTCACCGTATCGCGGGTCTCCTTGGAGAATGTGCGGGTGGCCAACACATGGTCGCGCACATCATCCTTGTTATAGCGGATGCCCTGGTCATGGCAGCCAAAGCAAGAGATGCCGTTGGTCACCGAGAAGTCCTTGCGTGAAATGTCGCGCACGATCTCGGTCGGGCCACGGTCCAACTGGCTGCCGTCGGCAGCGTTCAGGTAGTAGGCATGGAACCCGTTAGGCAGTGACCAAATGCTCTCACCACCGTCATGTTCAAAGCCGTCCTTACCCGTTGGACCGAGCGGATGCTCAAACAGGCTCTGTCTTGCCTTGTTGCCTGCAAAGTCGTAGCTGGTCCAGAACACGCCATTCGCGATGGTGTGCCGCTCGATAAGCCGGTTGTTTTGGCTCACGCCGGATTTCTGGAAGCCGGCACGGTGGGCCAGGAACTTCTTCAGGTTCGCTTCAATGTCGAGCCCAAGCGATTTTTGCAAACCCTCGAAGGTTTTCGGCAGCTTCAAGAGCGTGTGGTAGAGCTCCGGACGCGACGCTGCAAAAGCAAACCAGTCGCCGCGCACATACGGCAGCTTGGTGTCGGTTGCCGATTGCAGGAATGAGAACAGCTGCGAGTCCGGCTGCACACCGTAGGGGTAAGCGGCAAGGACTGTGGTCCAGTCCTTCTCGGTCCACTTCAGGTCATCGATGTGAAAGCGGATGATGCTCTTTGCCGGGTCAATTGTTTCCAGGCGGATCACGTCTGAATTCTGGCTCAAGCTATTCAACAGCTTGACCACAGCTTGCCGGTAAACGTTCATGTTCTTTTCCGGCGTGCAGGTGTTTGTCAGGTGGGTCAGCGTGATGTAGCGCGTGCCCTTCACCCGGTGGTCCTGAAGCGAGTTGAGATCGTCGGCGATGAGCTTAACAATGGCTTCGCG
>JBCDIP010000063.1:0-10156 GCA_038748855.1 Pseudomonadota bacterium | reverse complement strand
CGCAAATTGGCGGAAGAACTCCGCAAATGCTTCAATCATCCAGCCCCTCCGTCAAAATATGGATGAGAGCGGCGGGGAAAACTGCCCATGTCTCCCCGCCGCGCTCTTCAAGTTGCTGAAGCCTTACTTCTTGCCGGCCAGCCAGTCGCCAAACTTCTTGTTCTTATCGGCGAGGTAAGCAGTGGGCTTGATGCCCCACTTCTTCTCAAGCTCAATGAGCTTGCCGGACTGGTGCAGGTTGAAGGTCAGGCCGGACATGAAGTTGCCGAAGATGCAGTCTTTCTCCTTCAGCGGCACAGCCAGACCCCAGGGGTTGTCGTCCTCGGAGCTGAGCGGCATTTCAAAGTCGTTGAAGTTGCCGGAGGCCAGGTCCGAACCGATGGAGCTGTCATCGTAAACCCAGGCCACGCACTTCTTGTCGCGCAGCGCCTGCTTGGCTTCCGCGTTGCCGGTGAAGGCCACGACCTTCACGCCGTAACGTTCGGTGACCACCTTGTTGTAGAAGGCGCCCTGCTTGCCGCAGACCGGCTTGTCTTTCAGGTCTTCCCACTTTTTGAAACCGAGAGCCTTCGGTGCCATGATGTTGGTGCCCGATGTGTAGTAGTTGGGCTGGGTGATGCCGACGATCTTACGGCGGTCGGGACGGTCCGACATGGTGGCGATCATCATGTCGATCTTGCCCTGCTCCAGGAACTGCATGCGGTTGGAGGACTGAACGGCCACCAGCTCCAGCTCAACGCCCATGGCGTCAGCTGCCATCTTGGCCATATCCGGCTCCATGCCGACGATCTTGCCGTCTGAGTCCCGGTAGCCCCAAGGCTTATAGTCAGCCTTCACGCCAACCACCATCTTGCCGCGCTCCATGACCTTTTTCCAGGTATCATTGGTGCAGCTGTGGCCATCAGCGATGGCCGATGTGGTTGCCGTCAGTCCCATAGCGGCGACGCTAATCGCCAGAATTTTCTTCAGCATAATTGTTCTCCCTGTTCTGCTGCCTGCTTTTAAGTGTGCCAATAGTCTCCCCACGAGGCATTGGCGGTTTCCGCTGCGGCTACCCGCTTTTTCACAGCCGGCCCACCACGGCGGACCAGCATGCCCATAATAGATTCTATAAAGAGCAAGGTTGCAACATAGGACGGAAAAAATTGCGGGCTCTCTGACGGGACAATGAAGCTGGCCGAAGAGGCCGGGATGACCGGAGAGCCGATCGCATCTGTGATTGACATGACATAGGCGCCAAGCTGACGGGCATGGCGTGCGCGTTCCACCGATTGGGTGGCGTAAGGGGCTTGGGTGATCACGATCACCGCATCGTCTTTGCCGAGCCCGATGATGGCCCGCGCCCAGGCAGCCGGGGTGGTCGGGTGGCTCCAATTGTCGAAAGCGAAGGCGGAGACGTAATCGAGATATTCGCCAATGCCGCCGGCCCCCATGGTGGCGATAACGATGACCTTGCGGGCCTTGGCCAAGCGGTCCACGCTGGCGCGCAGGGCATTCAGGTCCGTGGTGTTGAGCAGCTGTTGGATGTTGGCGACGCTGGCTTCAGATTGTGCATAGAGGAACGCGTTCTGGTCCTGCGTACCCGATGCTTTACCATCCTGCAGGGCGCCTGCCCGATCTGAAAGCCTGATGGTGGGGTTGCGGAACTGAGCGCGGCAAATGTCGCGAAGATCCTCGTAGCCATTGAAGTCGAGAGCTCTCGCCAAGCGAGACATGGTCTGAGGGGCCACATTGGCCGCATCGGCCACCCGCCGTAAGGAGCGCGTGGCAATCTCTTCTGGATGCTCAGCCACGTAGCGCGCCGCACGCTGCAACTGCGGACTAAGACCGTCAAAACGGTCCGCCACCCGGTGCTGGATCATTGGTTCAGAAGCAGACATCTCACGTCCATCACGCCAAAGTTGGATATAGTTGTATCACGGAGTTCCAGAGAATGGAACATATGTCTCAGGCTAGACAATCCTTTTGGATTTCAGATCTGCCATCTCTTCATCGCCGAGGCCGAGCTCGGCCAGGACCTCGTCTGTGTGTTCTCCCACCCGGGGCGGAGGACGGTCAAGTTTGGGGCCGCCATGGTCAAACGAATAGGCTGCCACGGCCAGACGGCGTGTCTGCTCTGGGCCGCCCTCACCATCAAAGGTCTGCAGCACGCCGCGTGATCTGATTTGGTCTTCGGTGAGGGCTTCGTCCAAACGGCGCACACGGGCGGCCGGAACGCCGCCGTCGTTCAGAATGTCTTCCCACTCTTGGGCCGTTCGTTTTTGGAGCACTTCGCTCAGAACTTCCGCCAATCGGCTGCGGGCGGCCCTCAGCTCGTCGCGGGTCATGGCGGCGACTTCATCACCCAGAGTGCTGTCACCGATAGCATGGAAGATATCTGCCGCCTGCTTTGTGGTGTGGGCGCCAATCATCAGGAGGCCGTCTTTGGTGTCATAGGTTGAGTAGCCTGCATAGTCCGGATGGTTATTGCCGTGGGCGCTGGGGGATGCGCCGGTGCACAGGGTGCTGGTGACCTGTGACGTCATGAGCATCAAGGCGCCATCGAGCATAGAGACATCGATGCGCTGGCCCTTGCCCGTCCGGTCGCGCTGGAACAAGGCCGCGGAGATGGCGAGCGCCGCTTGGGCGCCGGTGCCGTAGTCCACCATGGGCGGGCCCACACGCACCGGATCGCTGTTCTCTTCTCCATTGGCCACCATGAGGCCGGAGTAGGCCTGGATCACCACGTCATAGGCCGGGTGTTTGGCCTTTGGCCCGGTTTGGCCGAACCCGGTGAGTGAGCAGTAGATCAGCTTGGGGTTTATGGCGGCGAGGTCCTCATAGCCCAAGCCGAGGTCGGCCATTTTGCCTGTACGGTAGTTCTCCACCAGCACGTCGGCACCGGCCACCAGCTTGCGCAGAATATCGCGCCCCTTGTCGGTTTTCAGATCAAGGGTGATGGCCCGCTTGCCGGCGTTCTGGCCCAGATATAGCGTGCCGTAATCCTGGTCGCTCAGCGCCCTCACAGCGCTTTCTTCGCGGGTCATGTCCGGGTTCTGAGGCGGTTCGATCTTGATGACGTCGGCGCCCAGTACTGCGAGCTGAAAGGTGCTGAAGGGGCCGGCGAGGACATGTGTGAGGTCGAGGCATCTGATGCCTTCAAACGGGCGCATGGGGGTTCCTTGGAGAATGCAAACTTCCCAAACGCGCACCATGCGTGATCACGGGAATTTGGCAAGGCGAATAATGTTCACCTTGTTGCAGTCTCATTGTTGTTCTCGATTATCCTCGCTGTCATCCCCGCGCAGGCGGGGATCTTTAGGTGCGGAAGGTGTTTCTGGATGCCCGCCTGCGCGGGCATGACGAGTGGACAGCGCAACAATGCGCAATCACCCGCCCCGTTGGCCCGGTTGAAAGCGGCCGATCAGGGTGCGGTGGTGTCCGGGGTATGTGAGGTGGACGAAGGTTACCGTCTCATCATCCGCCCAGGTGCGTCGCTCGATCCTGAGGCACGCCGCGCCCACCGACACACCCAACTGGCTCGCCAGATCCGGATCCGCGCTCACCGCGCAGATGGCGTGTTCGGCCTCGGTCCAGGGCACATGCTCCAGCAGCCAAGAGCCGGGCGGTGTTGCATCGAACGGCTCATCGCCGGCGGCCGGGACCGCCTTCAAGCTGATATAGCGGTCTTCAAACAGCACCGGCGTGCCATCTGCCAGATGACGGCACCTGATGTGCACCACGTCCGTGCCCCGGGGGAAGATGCCGGCCACGGTTAGCTTACCTTCAGCGCGTGTCGCCGTGCGGGCGATCAGCTCGTAGCTGTAGGCTTTCCCCTCGGCGGCCACCTCATCTTCAATCTTGGCAATGGTCAGAGGCGCTTGCACCGACTGCTGGGTGGCCACAAAGCTGCCCGCCTTGCGGCGGCGCACGATCAAACCGTCATCGGCCAGCGACTGGAGCGCCTTGTTGACGGTCATACGCGATGTGTTAAGCGCGGCGCAGAGCTCGCTCTCAAACGGAATGCGGTCGCCAGGGAGCCATTGGCGGCGGGTGATCTTCTGGGCAATGGCGCGGCGGATCTGCTCATAGAGCGGGCCGTCGCCGTCAAGGTGGAGGGCAAGGTCAGTCAATGAGATGCTCCATGGTTTTTGCAAAGGCGGCCCGGATCTGATCGCGCTCCGGGTGGCGACCGTCTGCGATCACATGCCGGCCTGAGGCCCAGACATCGCGCACACAGCGCCCATCGCCGGCGAAGATCCAGCTGTTGAGCCAGTCGTCATCGCGCTTTCCAATGAGGACCGGATGATCTGCATCCAGCGAGACGATGTCGCACGCCCGGCCCGGTTCAATGACGCCCATCTTCTGCTGCAAAGCATCAGCACCGCCTTCTGCGGCCATTTGGAACAGCGTCCGCCCGCCCGCGGCCCCGTCCGGCGCCAGCCGGTTGCGGGAGAGATCGCGCAGGCGCTGGCTATACTCCAGAGCGCGCAGTTCTTCAGCCAGATCAATGCGCACGTGACTATCAGACCCCACGCCCCAGCGTCCACCGGCAGCCTCGAAGACCACACCGTTGAACGTACCATCACCCAGATTGGCCTCGGTGATGGGGCAGAGGCCGGCAATGGCACCGCGTTTTGCAGTGCCTTCGGTTTCCGCGTCAGTCATGTGCGTGGCATGGATGAGACACCAGCGCTTATCGACGCTCTGGTGGTTCAACAACCACTCTACAGGCCGCTGGCCTGACCAGGCGATGCAGTCTTTGACCTCTTTTCTCTGTTCGGAAATGTGAATGTGGATGGGTCCGGGCGGAGCGGCCCTCACCACGTCGGAGAGGGTCTCAGGTGTGACAGCGCGCAAGGAGTGGGGGGCGATGCCGACCACTGTGCGATCAGCATTGCCGAGGGCTGCAACCAGCGTGGCAAAGCGCTCCGGATCGTTGGCGAAACGGGCCTGAGCCCCACCTGTGGGCTGGCCGCCAAAGCCGCCATTGGCATAGAACACCGGCAGATGGGTGAGGGCGATCTGTGCGCGCTCTGCCGCCGCCTCAATCCGGTGTGCCATCTCCGCCAGGTTGTCATAGGGCGTTCCGTCCGGCTGGTGGTGCACATAATGAAACTCGCCCACGGCCGTGAAGCCGGCCTCCAGCATCTCCACATAGAGCTGGCTGGCGATGGCTTCGAGATCCTCGGGCCGAAGACGCCCGAGGAAGCGGTACATGACGTCGCGCCAAGTCCAGAAGCTGTCTCCATCCGCCGCGCGCCATTCGCCGAGGCCGGCCATGGCCCGTTGGAAGGCGTGGCTGTGCAGGTTGGCAACGCCTGGCACCGCGATCTGACCATTAATGCCACTCTCGGGCACTTCGGCATCGGGCGTGACGGCTGTGACCCAGCCCGCTTCGTCCTGCTCAATCAGGACGTTTCGGGCCCAGCCTTCCTTCAAGAGAACGTTGTTGAAAAACAGCTTGCTCATAGCGGGCATCTTGCCCTAGTGTGATTATTATGTCTATACATAATATCTCGACCTTGGGGATATTCCAGAATGCAATCTGATCATGTTTGGACGAATGCGCGCCTGGCGACGATGGTGGCCGGCTCTGAAGCCTATGGGCTGATCGAGCGTGGCGCCGTGGCGGCTGAGGCCGGCAAGATCGTGTGGGTGGGACCTGCCGCTGATGCGCCGGATGCGGCCGAGACGACAGATTGCGAAGGCCGCCTCATCACCCCTGGCCTGGTCGATTGCCACACGCACCTTGTCTATGCCGGCAACCGGATTGGCGAATGGGAGATGCGCCTCAACGGGGCGAGCTATGAAGAGGTGGCGCGCGCCGGCGGCGGCATCGTCTCCACGGTGAAGGGCGTCCGCGCGGCGAGCGAAGACCAACTGGTGGCCGAGAGCCTGCCGCGCCTGGATGGGTTGATCGGCGAGGGGGTGACGACGGTGGAGGTCAAGTCCGGCTATGGGCTCTCCACGGAAGATGAGGCAAAAATGCTGTGGGCGGCGCGCCGCCTGCCGGGCGAGCGTCAGGTCACCGTCAAAACGAGCTTTCTGGGCGCGCATGCCATGCCGCCGGGAGAGAGCGACAAGGACGCCTACATCGACGATGTCTGCCAAAATCAACTGCCCCATGCCGCGGGTGAGGGACTGGCTGACGCGGTGGATGGGTTCTGCGAAGGCATCGCCTTCTCGGCAGAGCAGATGGAGCGTGTGTTCAAAGCGGCTGCCGAGTTTGGTTTGCCGATTAAACTCCACGCCGAACAGCTCTCCAACTTGGGCGGGGCGGCTATGGCGGCGCGCTACGGAGCGCTTTCCGCCGATCATCTGGAGTACCTCGACGAGGATGGAGTGAAGGCCATGGCAGAGGCAGGCACGGTGGCGGTCCTGTTGCCCGGAGCGTTCTACTTCATCAAAGAAACGCAGGCCCCGCCTTTGGATCTGCTGCGCAAGCACGGCGTTCACATTGCGGTTGCGACGGACTGCAATCCCGGCTCATCACCGCTCAATTCTTTGCTTCTTACCATGAACATGACCTGCACCTTGTTTGAGCTGACGCCGGAAGAAGCTCTTGCCGGGGCAACCCGCGAAGGGGCACGGGCATTGGGTCTGCAAGAAGAGGTGGGCACGCTGGTGGCAGGCAAGTGGTGCGATTTGGCGATTTGGGACGTGGCCGAACCGGCAGCGCTTGCCTACGCCATGGGCTTTAATCCGCTTTATCAAAGGGTCTGGCACGGACATGTCTAACCCCCTCAAACTCACTCCAGGCACTCTAGATCTGGCAGCCTTGCGTGCTGTCTACTTCGGCGCACCCACGGAGCTCGACCGGGCGAGTAAGGTCGATGTGGACGCAGCCGCCCAGACCGTTCAGAAGATTGCGGCCGGCGAGGAAGCGGTCTATGGCATCAACACCGGGTTCGGGAAACTTGCTCAGGCCCGGATCAGCAAATCCGATCTTTCCAAGCTGCAGGAGAACCTCGTGGTCTCCCATGCCGCTGGTGTTGGCGAACCCTTAGCGGCGTCCATAGTGCGCCTGACCATTGTTCTGAAGATCGCAAGCCTTTGCCAAGGGGCTTCGGGCGTGCGCTGGGAGGTGATCGAGCGCCTGCATGACCTCCTGGATCAGGACTGCCTGCCTCTGGTCCCGGCCCAAGGTTCTGTGGGCGCGTGCGGTGACCTCGCGCCTTTGGCCCACATAACCGCGGGTATGATCGGGGTCGGCGAGGTTTTCCTGAAGGGCGAGCAGATGGCTGCAAGCGATGCCTTGGCCAAGCTTGGCATGGAGCCCTTAAGGCTTGAGGCCAAGGAAGGGCTGGCGCTGCTCAATGGCACGCAGGTCTCCACGGCTCTGGCGCTGGCCGGTCTGTTTGAGATTGAGCGCGTCTTCCATGCTGCGCTGATCACCGGTGCTTTGTCTGTGGATGCAGCTTTGGGCTCTGATGTGCCGTTCGATGCGCGCATCCACGAGCTGCGTGGTCACGAAGGCCAGAAGAACGTAGCCGCGGCACTGAAGGAGCTGATTGACGGCTCTGAGATCCGCGACAGCCACGTGGATTGCGGCAAGGTGCAAGATCCCTATTCCCTGCGCTGCCAGCCGCAAGTGATGGGGGCGGTGCTGGACCTTATGCGCCATGCGGCGACCACCCTAGTGGTGGAAGCCAACGGGGTCACAGACAATCCTCTGGTCTTCGCAGAGACGGGCGAGGTCCTTTCCGGCGGCAACTTCCACGCTGAGCCTGTGGCTTTTGCCGCTGATCAATTGGCGCTCGCGGTGGCGGAGATCGGCGCGCTGTCTGAGCGGCGCATTGCTATGCTGACCGATGGGACGATTTCCGGCTTACCGGCGTTTCTCTCCGCCAATCCCGGTCTGAACTCCGGTTTCATGCTGGCCCATGTGACCGCGGCCGCCCTGGCTTCGGAAAACAAACAGCGCGCAACGCCCGCGTCAGTAGATTCTCTGCCCACCTCGGCCAACCAGGAAGACCATGTCTCCATGGCCACCCATGGCGCCAGGCGCCTGTTGGAAATGGCGGCGAACTCGGCCCGGATTGTTGCCATCGAATGGCTGGCCGCTGCGCAAGGCATTCACTTTCATCGACCGTTAGTCTCCAGCGCGCCGCTGGAAAAGGTGCGTGATCTTCTGCGCAAGCGCATCACGCCGATGAATGAAGACAGATTTCTCGCCCCCGACATCGCCGCTGCTGAGGCGCTGGTCCGGTCGGGCGCTATGCAGGCGGAAGCGGACGCCTGCCTTACCTCAGTGGAGCTGTAACTCTCATGAACACTCGTCTCGACAATGAACGCATCATCAAGAGCCCCCATGGCACCGAGCTCTCTGCCAAGTCCTGGATGACCGAGGCCCCGTTGCGGATGTTGATGAACAATCTGGACGCTGAGGTGGCCGAGCGGCCGCAGGAACTGGTGGTCTATGGCGGCATCGGCCGGGCCGCGCGGGACTGGGAGAGCTTCGATAAGATCACGGCGAGCCTCAAGTCTCTGGAGGATGATGAGACGCTGCTGGTGCAGTCAGGCAAGCCGGTGGGTGTGTTCCGCACCCACGCCGATGCGCCAAGAGTGCTGATTGCCAATTCCAACATTGTGGCGCACTGGGCGAACCTGGATCACTTCAACGATTTGGACCGCGCCGGGCTCATGATGTACGGCCAGATGACGGCAGGTTCGTGGATCTATATCGGCTCGCAGGGGATTGTGCAGGGCACCTATGAGACCTTTGTGGAAGCGGGCCGCCAGCACTATGGCGGGGATCTCAGCGGCAAGTGGATCCTGACCGCCGGCCTTGGCGGTATGGGCGGGGCCCAGCCCCTGGCAGCCACTATGGCGGGAGCCTCCATGCTGGCCGTTGAATGTCAGCCGAGCCGGATCGAGATGCGTTTGAAGACCGGCTACCTTGATGAAATGGCCACCGACTTGGATGAGGCCTTGAAGATCATCGAGACGGCGTGCACGGAGAAGAAAGCGGTATCGGTGGGCCTGCTGGGCAATGCAGCTGAACTATTCCCTGAGCTGGTGCGCCGCGGCGTGCGCCCGGACATGGTGACCGACCAGACGTCCGCCCATGACCCGGTGAACGGTTATCTGCCCATTGGTTGGAGCCTGGATCAATGGGAGCGGGCGCGAGAGGCTGATCCCAAGTCAGTGGAAGCGGCTTCGAAGAAATCCATGCGCGTTCATGTGGAGGCCATGCTGGCGTTCTGGAACGACGGTGTACCCACGCTGGATTACGGCAACAACATCCGTCAGATGGCGCAGGATGAGGGCCTGAAGAACGCCTTTGACTTCCCAGGCTTTGTACCCGCCTATATCCGCCCATTGTTCTGCCGGGGCATTGGGCCGTTTCGGTGGGCGGCGCTTTCAGGCGATCCGGAAGACATTTACCGGACGGATGAGAAGGTCAAAGAGATCATTCCGGACAACCCTCATTTGCACAACTGGCTGGACATGGCCCGCGAGCGCATCCACTTCCAGGGGTTGCCTGCGCGTATATGCTGGGTGGGGCTCGGCGAGCGCCACCGGCTCGGCTTGGCCTTCAACGAGATGGTGGCCAAGGGTGAGCTGAAAGCGCCGATCGTCATTGGCCGCGATCACTTGGATTCCGGCTCGGTCGCCAGTCCCAACCGCGAGACTGAGGCTATGAAGGATGGTTCAGATGCTGTGGCCGACTGGCCTTTGCTGAATGCGCTGCTCAACACCGCATCGGGGGCAACTTGGGTCTCGATCCACCATGGCGGAGGCGTGGGCATCGGCTTCTCGCAGCATTCCGGCATGGTGATCTGCTGTGACGGAAGTGCGGATGCGGCACGCCGGATCGAGCGCGTTTTGTGGAATGATCCGGCCTCAGGCGTCATGCGCCATGCGGATGCGGGCTATGATATTGCAGTGGAATGTGCGCACGAACAGGGCCTGAACCTTCCCTTCTTAAAATGAGCTGATGCAACTCAGCTCTTGGCAAAAGCGGCTCGGTGGTATCAAATGGCACGGTTGGCTGTGCTTAACGAGGTGTAAACATCGAGCGCGCTGCCGGCCCGATGGGAGGGGACGAGCATGTCAGGCTACCGGCTCATCATTGCGGATGACCATCCACTGGTGCGCGACGCACTCAGCCAAACCTTTGCCACGTCCTATCCTGACGGGCAGATTGATGCAGCAGGAACCTTGGACGAGG
>JBCDIP010000062.1:0-10197 GCA_038748855.1 Pseudomonadota bacterium | reverse complement strand
GCTTGGCCCCCAGCCTGCGCATGGCATGGATCAGGTGTAGGGTGATCCGGTTGCCCGATGTGCCCACCGGATGGCCGAGACTGATGGCCCCGCCGTCAATGTTCAATCGCGCTTGATCAATCTCACCAAACGGCTTTTCAAGCCCGAGAATGTTTTCGCAGAACCAGGGATCAGTCCATGCTCGAAGGCAGGCCAGCACTTGGGCAGCAAAAGCCTCGTTGATCTCCCAAGCGCCCACCTGCTTCATGGTGAGCCCGTGGCGTTTCAAGATGGGCGTGGAGGAGATCACCGGCCCAAAACCCATAACGGCCGGGTCGCAAGAGGCCCACTCGCTGTCGATGATGCGAGCCATGGGCTTGAGCCCGTATTTCTTCACCGCTGCGTCGGATGCCAAAATGGTCCAGCAACCGCCATCGGTGATTTGAGAGGAGTTGCCAGGCGTCACCTTGCCAAAGGGCTTTTCGAAGGCAGGTTTCAGTTTGGCCAGCTTGTCCAGGGTGTTTCCCGGCCGCACGCCGTCGTCGTGGTCATAGACCTTACCATTGTCGCCAATGATCGGGTGCATTTCTTCGATATGCCCCTCTTCGGTCGACTTGGCCAGGCGATCATGACTCTGGATGGCAAAGCTGTCCGCGTCTGTCCGCGTCACACCGAAGAGGTGCCCCAGCTTCTCCGCGGTTGCCCCCATAGAGAGCTTCACCACGGGGTCTTTCAAACCACGTAGGATGCCAATGGAGGGCGCAAAGTAGCCCGGTTTGAGGTTGGAGAGGGCCTGAAGCTTTTGACCGGTGGACTTGGCAGCAAAGAACTCTCCAAACCAGCCCACGGCATCTTCCTTGAAGAGGAGAGGGGCATGGGAGAGGGCTTCCGTGCCGCCCGCCAAAATGAGATCGGCGCCCCCATCGGCAATATAGCGATATGCTGTGTCGATCGACTGCATGCCCGAGGCGCAGTTGCGTTGAACCGTCCAGCCGGGAACTTCCGAGCCGCACCCAAGGCGCAAGGCGGCCACCCGGCCAGGATTGACCTCATCGGGGTGGACGTTGACGCAGCCTAAGATCACATCGTCAAACTCGCGAGGATCAAACGGCTGGCGCAAAAGGAGCGGGCGCCCGGCTTGCACGGCCAGATCAACCGGTGTGAAAGGCCCGGGGCCGGATTGGGCTTTCAGAAACGGAGTGCGCGCGCCGTCGACAATGTAGACGGGTCGCCCCGTGCTCTCCAAGCTCTTAGCTCGTGCCGTGCGCCGCGGTTTGGCTTTCGGGTCCGAGGCCATGTGCCGTGCTCCTTAGGTTCTCGTTGTGGCCGTCCTGATAGCCTCAAGCTGCCTGCTTCGCTTTGCGCCTTTTGGTCTCACTCTTCTGTTTGCCTGTGAGTTCTTCCAGCGCAAAATCATCCACCCGGCACACCTCGCGCACCATAGAGAGGGCTTCGGTCATCCGGGCGGCCTCATTGTCTGTCAAAAGGCCCAGTTCCTCAGCCTCTTCGGCCGTCCTCACCCGGGCCTTGCGCATTTTCTGCTTGATCGGCTCCAACTCAACCATTAGCCGGAACGTACGATCCAACAGACCCAACTCACTATCATCAGCCACAAAGATGCCCTCAGTAAGCCGATCGCGGGCAGCGGTGGGTTCTGACAAGGTGTCAGAGGTCTTCCGCGCCAGCCTATCTGCCGGCTTGGCACAGCGCACGCCAAAGGGCGACACGATGGCTTTCAGAAGCCAGCCCACCGGTCGCATCGGGAAATTGCGGATAACTTCGCTGAGCGCCGTCTCGGCGGCATGCAGCGAAGACTGTGCTGCGTAATGCACAAAATCCAGATCTTCTTTTGGCTGCCCGGTGTCCTGGAAGCGTTTCAGGGTCGCGCTCGCCAGATAGAGCTCAGAGATCGCATCGCCCAGTCTGGCCGAAATCATCTCCTTACGCTTCAAGGCCCCGCCCATGGTCACCATGGCGCTTTCGCTCACCAGGGCAAGGGCGGCGGAGAGCCGTTTGATCTGCTTAAAATAGCGGGCGGTTGGGCCTTTCACGGGAGCCGATGAGGCTAAGCCGAACGTCCAGGCCCGCGCTCCGGCAAGCCACAACGTCTTCAGCGTATAGCCCATGTGCTTGAACAGCGCGTCGTCAAAGTCCTGAACGCCCTGGGACCGGTCCGGGTTCTGGGCTGCTTCCATCTCGCGCTGGATATAGGGATGACAGCGGATCGAGCCTTGGCCGTAGATCATGAGAGAGCGTGTCATAATATTGGCGCCCTCAACCGCAATGGCGATCGGGATCGCCCTATAGGCGGAGGACAGATAGTTCTTGGGCCCGTCGATCACCGCTTTGCCGGAATGCACGTCCATCGCATCATTGGTGGCAGTGCGCATGCGTTCGGTGGCGTGGTACTTCATAATGGCCGAGACAACGGCCGGCTTCTCGCCCATATCCAACGCCTGCAAGGTGAGGCGGCGGGCAGCATCCATCTTGTAGGTGTCGCCGGCAATGCGAGCGGCCACTTCCTGGATGCCTTCAAAGCGGGAAACGGGAATGTTGAACTGTTCGCGGATGCGCGAATACGCACCAGTGGAGTAGGCCGCAACCTTCATGCCGGCCACCGACATGGCCGGCAACATGATGCCGCGCCCGGCCGCAAGCGCCGTTACCAGCATCTTCCAGCCCTGACCAATGCGCTCCTGGCCGCCTATGATGGCATCCATGGGCACGAACACATCGCGTCCCCAGTTAGGGCCATTGGGGAATGCCTGCATGCCCGGATAGTGGCGCCGGCCGATATCAACGCCAGGCGTGTCTGTTGGGATGAGGGCAAGGGTAATGCCGAGATCTTCCTCACCGCCGAGAAGTCGGTCCGGATCTGTGAGCTTGAAGGCAAGGCCGAGAACCGTACACACAGGGCCGAGCGAGATGTACCGCTTGGCCCAGTTGATCCGCATGCCGAGGGTCTTCTTGCCGTTCACTTCGCCATAGCAGACCACGCCCACGTCGGTCATGGAGGTGGCATCTGAGCCGGCATCCTGGCTGGTGAGGCCAAACGCGGGCACATCGCGTCCGTCGGCGAGGCGAGGCAGCCAATAGTCCTTCTGCGCCTCTGTGCCGAACAGCATGAGCAGTTCGCCTGGTCCAAGCGAGTTGGGCACCACCACGGTGATCGCCGCGGACGAGCCGCGCGAGGCGAGATTCATGACGATTTCAGAATTGGCAGTGGCCGAAAAGCCCTTGCCGCCATAGGCCTTCGGGATGATTAGGCCCAAGAACCCTTTTTCTTTCACAAAGTTCCAGATTTCCTCTGGAATATCACGGTCTTCGAAAGTGATCTTCCAGTCATCAATCATCTGGCACAGCTCTGCCGTTGGCCCCTCGATGAAGGCCTTTTCCTCTTCGGTGTAGGTGTGTTGCGGGGTATTCAGCAGTTGGGAGAAATCCGGATCGCCGCGCATCAACTCAGCGTCCCACCAGATGGTGCCGGCCTCCAGAGCTTCGCGCTCGGTGTCCGACATGCGGGGCAGGATGCCGCGCACCCAGCTCAGAAGTGGCCGCGAGATGTAACTTTGCCGGAAGGTGAACTCAGATTTGGACATGGCAGGTTCCCCTGGACGAAGGCCTCTCATCATAGCGCGCCATGAGTTATGGGCAAGAATGTGATCGGGATGTGTCGATCTTGCAAACTCTCACACCATGTATTGGGGCGTCAGCGGCTAATGATCCGGACGGACCAGATGATGAGACGTGGACGGGCTATACTGCACCTTATCTAGGGCGCAGACGCAAAGATAACAAGTGACGTTTACGTAAAGGTTATGTGTGCGGAGTGCGACTTTGCGCATGATCCGGGTGGCCGCAGATCTGCGGGTGTGGATATCTTCTGACATGCTCAATGGAGGAACCACATGACATTCCGCATATCAGGACTTTCCCCGCAGCCCTTTCAACATCTCTTCGGCCTGTCTGACGAGCAGCTGAGCGCACATATCGCTCTACGCTATCGGGCCGATGGCACCCGCGAACTCACTGACAGGATAGAAATGCGCAATGCGAAGCCGGGCGAAACTGTCCTTCTGGTCAACCACGAGTGCCAGGCCGCTAACACCCCATATAGGGCCACCCACGCGATCTTCGTTCTGGAAGGTGCGAGCGCACCCTGGGTGGGCCAGCCCGGCGAGGTTCCGGAAATTATGCAGATCTACCTGCAGTCCCTGCGTGGCTTCAGCGAGAAGGGCATGTTGATCGAGGCGGATGTTGCGTTTGGTGAGGACGTGTCACCAACAATCGAGCGTTTGTTTCAAAACCCGCAAGTGTCCTACATTCATGCCCATAACGCCAAACAGGGCTGCTACGCCGGCCGCATAGACCGGCTGCCTTAGCGGCCCTTCCACACCGGATCGCGTTTCTCGGCAAACGCTTTGGCGCCTTCTAACTGATCCTCGCTGGAATAGAGCACATCGATGGTCTTGAGCTTGCGATTGTTCAGCATGTCGAAGGCGTCAGAGATTGGCAGGTGAGAGGTCTTTTCCACCGTCTCCTTGATGGCTGCGTAGACCAGGGGCGGGCCAGAGGCGAGCAGGTCAGCCACCTCCCGGGCGCGTTTCATCAGCTTGTCCGCCGGCACCACCTCGTTCACAAAGCCCCAGTGCTTGGCTTCCTCGGCATCCACCAGCCGGCCGGTGAAGAGCATCTCCATAGCCACGTGATAGGGAATCCGGCGCGGCAGTTTAATTGTGGCAGCGTCAGCGATGATGCCCGAGCGGATTTCCGGCAAGGCGAACGTGGCGTGTTCCGCTGCGATGATGATGTCGCAGGAAATCATGATCTCAAAGCCACCGCCAAAGGCGAGCCCGTTGCAGGCACACACCACTGGTTTGCCCAGATCGGGCAGCTCCTGAAGACCGCCAAATCCGCCGACACCGTAGTCTGAATCGGGCACTTCACCGGCAGCGGCCGCTTTCAAGTCCCAGCCGGGGCAGAAGAACTTCTCGCCCGCAGCGGTGAGAATGGCTGAGCGAAGATCAGGATTGTCGCGGAAGTCGGCAAAGATATCGCCCATGATCCGGCTGGTGGCCGCATCAATGGCGTTGGCCTTTGGGCGGTCCATGGTGACCTCAAGCACGGCCCCGCGAATATTGGTCTTGATCGGTTCATCGCTCATTGATTTCTCCTTCAGTCTTCTCTGATCCGCAAAAGGGCATCCACCGCCACAACCCCTTGGCCAGGGGGCAACACCAGAAGCGGATTAACATCTAATTCCTCGATGGTCTCTCTGTTTTCCGCGGCAAAAGCCGCAATAGCCTCGATCGCTTCAATCAGGGCCGATCGGTCACCCGACTTGCCGCGATAACCCTCAACGAGCCGGCTGATGCGCAAGCCAGTCAAAGCACGCTCAATTTCGGCCCGGTTGGTGGGCAGCAGCAGTGTTGCACTGTCAGCCAGAAGTTCAGTGAGCACGCCGCCTGCGCCAATCACCAGGGCCAAACCGAACTGGGGGTCGCGCTTCAGGCCCACAATGAGTTCGCACACGGCGCCAGCGATCATCTGTTCCACCAGCACGCTGTCGCCCAGGTGTCCCAGCCGCGCGGCGGCGTCAGCCACTTCCGCTCTGTTCTGCAAGTTGAGCGCGATCCCACCCACATCGCTCTTATGAGCAAGTTCTGCGTCAGACAGCTTCAGGGTCACAGGCCAGCCGATAGCTTCAGCAACATCCGGGGCCTCCAACACCTTGCAGACCTGACCCTCGGGCACCGTCAGGCCATGTGCGGCGAGACGTTGTTTTGCCGCGTGCTCGGTCAGTTGGCGCACGCTGCCGGGCGGCATCGGCGCGGCGTCCAGAACGGGCAGGGGGCTTGTGCGCTGCCAGTTGGCACCAATGTCCGCCGCAGCCTCAATCGCATCCAAGGCGTCCTGCAGTCCGCGCAGCACCGCAACGCCATGCGCGCTCAGTTGGGCTTCAAGATCGGCCGGCATGCTTTCGGGCAAATGGATCGCCACAGCCGCCCGGCAACCGGTCTCAGCGGCAGCCGTAATGTAGGCGTCGATCGAGGGCGTCCAGCTTGCGCGGTCAAGCCCGGTCTCATTGGGCGTGTCGATCATCAGCATGGAGACATCAAAGCCGCCGCTCATGGCGCCTGCATAACAGGCTGTCAGCTTCTCCTCATTGCCCCAGATGAAGGTGTGATAGTCGAGCGGATTTTCCAGCTGCACGAATTCGTTGAGTGCTTTCACCATGGCCTTTTTGCTGTGCTCGGGCAGGGGCGGGGTCTGAAGCTTCATGGGCTCGCTCAAATCAGCCGCTAGGGCGGCTTCCCCGCCGGAGCAACTCATGGAGAGCAAATTGTGCCCGCTGATCGGTCCGCCGTGGTGCAGCAGGTTCAAGGTTTCCGTGAACGCGCTCATGGTGTTCACCCGGGCAATGCCGTAGCGGTCAAACAGAGCGCTGTAGAGATCATCAGCCCCGGAGAGCGAGTTAGTGTGGCTGCGGGTTGTCCTCGCCCCTTGCTCGGAACGGCCGGTTTTCAGCGCGATGACCGGTTTGCGCAAGGTACGGGCAAGAGAAGCCGCTTCTGCGAACTCCGCCACGTCCGTCAGGCCTTCAATGTGGAGGCCGATCGCCGTAACCCGTTCGTCCGCGGCAAAGTGGGCGAGCATCTCCGCCATGCCGATTTGGGCTTGGTTGCCGAGCGCGCACATGGCGCCCATGGGCAGCCGATGGGCGGCCAGGGTAAAGTTAAGCGCCATGGAGCCGCTCTGGGTGATGACGGCCACACCGCGGTCCACGGCGGTGCCGCCAAAAATGTCCGGCCAGGGCGAGAGACGGTCCAGATAATTCACGATGCCGTAACAGTTGGGCCCGATAAGAGCCATGGAGCCGGCGGCCTCAAGCAACTCGGCTTGCAGCTTCACGCCCTCTTCGCCCACCTCTGCAAAACCTGAGGCGTAGACCACAGCACCGGCGGTGCCGCGCGCGGCGAGCTCGCGCACCAGCTCAATGGAAGGCTCGCGCCGCACCGCGATGAAAGCCGCCTCCGGCACCTCCGGCAAGTCGCCCAGCGTGGGCACTGTGGGCACACCGGCAAGATGTTCCCGCTTGGGGTGAACGGCAAAAATCTTGCCCTCAAAGCCGAGTTTCAGGGTGCCGCGCAAGGCCACTTCCGCCTCAGCGCCGCCAATGAAGGCTATGGATTTGGGTGCCAGCAGGCGCGCAAGCGCAGACGGGTTACTCAAGTCCTGCATAGACCCCCAAGCCCCGCTTCTTGATTTGCCCGGCGATGATCACCTTCTGGATCTCGGAAGCTCCCTCCCAAATCCGTTCAACACGGATGTCCCGGTAAAGCCGCTCCACCGGATAGTCCCGCGAGACACCGCGTCCACCATGCAGCTGCACGGCCATGTCCACCACGCGCCCGCAGCGTTCTGAGCAGAACAGCTTGGCAGCAGACGCCTTGGCATGGACGAGCTTGCGGTCGATGCCGCTGTCGATGTCGGCCGCCACGCGGTAAACAAGGCTCTTGGCCGCCATGATCTCCACCGCCATATCAGCCAGCATGAACTCCACACCCTGAAATGCATTGAGCTTCTGGCCGAATTGCTCGCGCTGGGCCACGTAGGCGTTGGCGGCCTCAGTGGCCCGCACCGCCATGCCGCAACAACGCGCGGCAATCGCAAGGCGCACCTCCACAAACCAGTCCTTGGTGAGATCGAAGCCGTCGCCTACTGAGCCCAGCATGCGGTCTTTGTGGACCCTCAGGTGGGTGATCTTGAGCTCTGGATGCTGATCTACATCGCCCATCATAAAGCGGGGCTGGCGAGCCACTTCGAAGCCGGGTTGGTCTCTGTCCACGAAGAACACTGCGCTTTTCTCGGGATCTCCATCCACATGGGCGTGCAGCATGGTCACGTCGCACACGTTCGCACCTGAGGCGAACCATTTGCCCCCATTGATCACGTAGCTGTCGCCGTCTTTCACGGCGGTGGTCTTCACGCGAGAGACATCGGAGCCGGCGCCTTCTTCCGTCACGCAGTAGGCAAAGTGCTTGTCGCCCCGGCATCCGGGAACCAGGAACTCTTCGATCTGATCGGCCCGGCCGTCTTTTAAAGGCAGGGGCGGTTGCCAGACATACCCCCAGAGGCCGTTTGTGGCCTTGCCGATCTCTTCGTTGACGATGCATTGCTGCACCATGCTCATGCCTTGTCCGCCGTGCTCTTTGGCATGGTTCACGGCATTGAGCTTGTAGGCCCGCACCCCATCGTGGATCGATTGCAGGACCTGTTCCGATACCGCACCGGTTCGGTCCGCCTCCAGCTCGTGGGGATAAAGCTGCTCCGCAGTGAAGGCCCGGGAGCGCTCAAGCACGTCGCGGTCATCGGCGCTGAGCTGAAAGTCCATGGCATCAGCCTCCCATGGGCCGGAGCAGGCTGCGCGAAATGATGTGGCGCTGGATCTCGCTGGTGCCCTCCCAGATGCGCTCAAGCCGGGCATCGCGCCAAATGCGCTCCAGGGGCAGCTCCTGCATCAGACCCATCCCGCCATGGATCTGGATGGCTTCGTCAGAGACCATCTGCAGCATCTCCGTGGCGTGCAGCTTGGCCATGGCCATGTCCATATCGGTGCAGGTGCCCTGATCGGCCTTCCAGGCGCATTCAAGGGTGAGGAGCCAGGAGGCTTTCATCTGCATCGCCATATCGGCCAGCTTGAACGAGACGCCCTGGAACTTGCCGATCTGCTGGCCAAACTGCTGGCGCTCAACCGACCACTGCTTGGAAGCGTCCAGCGCAACTTCCGCCCGGCCCACACAGCCCGCGGCAATCTGCAGGCGGGTAAAGCCCAGCCACTCGTTGGCCACATCAAAGCCCTTGCCCACTTCGCCCAGGATCTGGTCTGATCCCAGCTTGCAGTTGTCGAACTCCAGGATGCAGTTCTTGTAGCCCCGGTGAGCCACGTTCTGATAACCATCCCGCACCGTGAAGCCCGGCGTTCCTTTGTCCACAAAGAAGGCGGTGATCAGCTTCTTAGGGCCGCGAGATGTCTCTTCTTCACCTGTGGCGGCAAAGACGATCGCGTAATCGGCCCAGTCTGCATAGCTGATGAAGTGCTTTGTGCCATTGAGGATCCAGGAGTTCCCGTCCTGCTTGGCGCTCATTTTCATGCCGCGTAGGTCGGAGCCTGCGCCCGGTTCGGTCATGGCCAGACAATCCGCCCGCTCTCCACGCACGGTGGGGAAGAGGTAGCGGTCGCGCTGTTCACCCTCGCACGCCATCAGAATGTTGGAAGGGCGTGCGACACAGGTCCAGTGGAGGGCGTAGTTGGTTTTGCTGAGCTCTTTTTCAAACAACACCCAGCTCACCATGTCGAGGCCGGCTCCGCCCACTTCGGCCGGCATGTTGGCGGCAAAAAGGCCGGCTTCAATCGCCTTGGCCTTCACCTCTTTGACCACGTCAGGGTCGAGCTCACCGGTGCGTTCGATCTCATCCTCATGGGGCTTCATCTCTTTTTCAACGAAGGCGCGGGTGGTGTCTTGGATGAGTTGCTGTTCTTCACTGATGGCAAAGTCCATCTTCAGATCTCCAGATGCAGATTATCGATCGAGGTGCAGTTGCGCGCCTCACTTGGCACTCAAAGTCTGGGTGTGGCCGTCCACGCTGATGGCCTCGCCGGAGACCATCGCTGCTCCGGGTGACGCCAAAAACACGGTCATATCGGCAATCTCCGAGGCCTCTACGAAGCGGCGGCGGGACGAGTTGGACGCATAGGCCTCGCGCACCTCTTCTTCCGGCTTGCCGCTCGTCCTGGCTTCAGCGCTGATGACCCGATCAATCCGCGGGCCGGCCACAGCACCAGGGCAAATGGCATTGCAGCGGATATTGTAGGGGCCCACTTCCGCGGCCACAGATTTGGTGAGCCCAATTACGCCCCACTTGGCCGCCGCATAGGGCGTGCGCAGAGGAAAGCCGTAGAGCCCTGCGGTGGAGGAGATGTTGATGATGGAGCCGGATTTCTGGTCCTTCATCACTGGCACAGCGCGTCGACAGCCAAACATCTGGGCGTCCAGACACACATCCAGGCACTGTCGCCACGCATCGGTGTCCACCTGGTTCGCGACAAAACGTGTGCGGGCTCCAGCCACAAGTCTTTCCTGAAATGCACGGAAGCCCGCAGTCAATGTGATCTGATCGGCTGGGATTGAGCGGATTCCTTCGCCGGTTTCCTGG
>JBCDIP010000061.1:0-10206 GCA_038748855.1 Pseudomonadota bacterium | reverse complement strand
TGTTTTGCGAGATGACGGGGATTGAACGATCTATGATGCCACCTATTGCGATAGCGTGTTTGAGCAATTTGTGGGCTTCGGCCATTCCACATGGCAGGAGGGTATTCGTCTTTGCCAGGCCGCCAATGCGGGTCAATACTGCATCTTCCATCACCGGCCCTCGCATGATGATGAAACCCTGCGCTCAGTGGAGCGTCAGGCCCAAGAGATCTATCCCAATTCTGTTGTTGTCCGCGAAGGTATGCGGATCGACCCATGACTGAGCTGCAACAGCGCGAGCGCGCGCCTGACGGTGACCTGCGCGCCATCGTCAGAACCGCGGTGCCGTGGGAAAGTCACCGGAACCTGCCTAGGCGGATCGTGCACTCCATTGAACGCCAGGACCATGCCAGCGAGGTGTTGGCCAAGCTCATCCAGCTGGCCGTCGTCTCTATTATGGCGGTCCTCTATCTTGCCTCGCCGAAAACGGACGCCGGCACGGCCTTCTCGCCGGTGCCCTATGCGCTGTCGATCTATATCGTCCTGAACCTGATCGGCCTGTTCTGGGCGCTGCGTTGGGGTCTCAACGACTGGGCGGTCTACGGCTCCATATTGATCGATATGACCCTGCTTATGGTGCTCATCTGGAGCTTCCATATCCAGTATGAGCAGCCGGCGTCGTTCTACCTAAAAGCGCCCACCATCCTTTATGCGTTCATCTTCATTGCCATCAGAGCCATGCGCTTTCAGGCGCGGTTTGTGGTGGCGGCGGGGGTTCTGGCCTCCTTAGGATGGATGGCGATGGTGATTTACGTGATCAGCATAGATCCGGAAAACACCATGATCACCCGAGACTATGTGGAGTACCTCACCAGTAACTCCATTCTCATTGGGGCGGAGCTCGACAAGATCATTACCATCTTGCTGGTGACCGCCATTCTGGCGTTGGCACTTAGGCGCGGCTATGCCTTGCTGGTGAACGCGGTGCGCGATCAGCAGGCAGCTCAGGAGCTGTCGCGCTTCTTCGATGCGTCGGTCGCCTCCCAGATCACAACGGCGGACCAGTCCATCTCTGCGGGTGAGGGGGCTACCCGAGAGGCGGCGGTGCTCAACATCGACATTCGCGGCTTCACCACCATGGCAGCCAGCATGCCGGCCAATGAGGTAATGGGCATTCTCACCGCTTACCAAAAGCAGATTGTCCCCATCATCCAGTCTCACGGCGGGACCATCGATAAGTTCTTAGGCGACGGTATCATGGCCACGTTCGGCGCCCTGGCGCCGAGCGACACGTACGCGGCCGACTCGCTCAGAGCCGTCGACGAAATCATCGCCAATGTGCTGACCTGGAAGGATATTCCAGAGCTTCAGCGATTTGATCCCCATGCCATCAATGCAGCTGTGGCGGGCGGACCGATCTCGGTTGGGGCCGTAGGCGATGAGAAGCGCCTGGAATTCACGGTGATCGGCCCGGCGGTGAACCTGTCGGCCAAGCTTGAGAAGCACAACAAGGTGCCAGGATCCAGAGCCCTGTGCACGGCGGAGTTTCTGGAGACGGCCAAAGCGCAAGGCTATGAGCCGGAGCAAGAGATCGAGGTCATAAGTTCAGAGGTGGAGGGCACACGCGGAGCGTTTCAGCTTGCCGTGCTGCATGCCTAAAGGCTGAACACGTCACCCGGGCCGATCCAGCGCCCATTGGGATGCTCTCTGACCGCTGATCCCAAGGCGTCCAGGAACGACCAGGCCACCTCATCGTGCACCAGATGATGGGACAGGATCCCGATGAGCTGCCGGCCTTGGTCTAAACCGTCAATCATCTCGTTTAGCAACACGTCGTGAGGCTTGCCGCTCCGCGTCCCGCGCCAATCGATGACGTCGATATGGCTGTTCTGGACCGTCAGGCCGTCCGGCGCATCCTGCACATGTGCTTCAGCAAAGGTGGAAAGACCTGAGAAGCCAAGCGCCGGCAGCGCGCGCACCACGTCCGCTGTAATACGGTTCCAAGGGGGAACCAACACAGGCAGGGCGCGGCCGTCTGCGATCTCCTCGGTCCGCTGGTGCGCTGTCTTGAGCTCAGCGCAAACCTCCTCCAGAGCCCGATGCGCGCCCAGCTCCTGCTTCTTCTCTGTGTGCGGTGCATGGTTCTTATGGGCCCAGCCATGCACGGCGCCAACAAACTGGGGCAGCGCCGCCATCGCTTTCCGTAGTGTGTCATCGGCATGCGCTGGGACCAGCGCGATCAGCACCTGGGTTTCCTGCCGCGCGGCCCAATTGGCCAATTGGCGCAGCGGGCCCGTGTCGCTGACCGCATCGTCATCACGCAGCCAAAAGCGAACCGGGCCATCTTGGCGGTCCAGCGCCTTTTGAAAGTCTTGCCACGTTGCACTCATGTCAACTGGTCCAATGCGTTCTTCAGGCGTTCCGACGCGGTTTCAATTGAACGTTCTGAGCGCACGAAGGTAAGAGCCGCCTGGCCAAAGTCGCTCAACCGAGCCCGGTTCTCCATAAGCTCTGATAGGTTTTTGCGAAAGGCCTCCACATCACCCAATGGGGTCAACAGGCCGGTTTCCCCGTGGCGCACCACGCTGGAGATCCCGCCTGTTTCTTGCGCCACCACGGCCAGTCCTGCGGTCTGGGCTTCCAGAAAGGCCATGCCGTAAGCTTCCCCGAAGCCCGGCCAAACGTAAAGCTCGCACGCGCCATATAGCGGCGCAAGCTCGTCCGAGGTTACACGGCCGTGCCAGGTGAGCCGCTCCGGCGGCAGCGAGGCGAATGCCTGGTCCACCTGCGGCCGTGCCTCGCCGTCACCAACAATGTCCAGGCTCCAACTCAAATGGTCCAGGCCGCAAAGGGCTTCCGCCAGCATCTGATAGCTTTCCAGCTTCACGTCCTGGCGCATCATCGCCACCGTGAGCAGGCGGACCGGGCCATCAGCGGTGCTCGCCCAGTCTGTTCGTTCAGGGATCGCGCCAACATCCAGAAACGGGGGCAAATGACAAACCTTGTTCTCGCTGCCAATTAGGGAGACGAGGCCCTCCTTGTCCCGGTGCGTGAAGTAGAAGTTCAGATCCGCACGCTCCAGCGCCCTCTGGTTAAGAGCGTGGGCCTGGGCCCAGGGCCCGTTGGCCCGTTTGTTTGCATGCGTGGCTTCCGCCGTCACGTAAGGCACCTTCAGAGCATCAGCGATCTGAGGTCCGATCAGATCCGGCGATTTATAGTAGGGATGGTATGTGAACCACAGTTCAGGAGCCGGAGCTGCGCCGGATCTATAGGCATGCAGCAGCCTTTCAACTTCTGCCCCCGCTGCCGATTGCAGCGCTTCAAGCCCACAGTCGCCCTCCGGCAGATAGCTCCGCAAGGTCGAAGCGGGCTGCGGGTCGTATCCAGCTTGGCTCAAAGCGGCCATCAGAAGACGCGCCATCTGCCGGTCACCGGAAGGTACCGGATGATCGGGAGATTTCAGAGGGGCATAGAAGGCGATCGTCATATCCAATGAACCCTGGCGGGGGTGATAACCTGTTCTCCGAGGCAAAACTCATTTTGCACGGTAGCGAAGTGTTTTCGTTGCCTTTCATAGGGAAATTCGGTTAGTTTCGCACGGGGAAAGGTTGCGAGAGCTCGTTCGGACCGGGGTGCGATGAAGCGGCCATTCGAGAAATTGAGAGTATTATCCCCGCTGAGAAAGGGCGAACTTATGAAACTGTTGAAGCTGTTTTGCGGAGCGATCATTGCAGCGGTCCTGATGACCGGCGCTGCCTCTGCTGAAATGAAGAAAGTCAGAATTGGGACCGAAGGGGCTTACCCTCCCTTCAACTCATTTGACGCAGACAAGAATCTCGTCGGCTTTGATATCGATATCGCAAAGGCACTTTGCGAAAAGATGAAGGCTGACTGCACCTTTGTGGCACAAGACTGGGACGGTATCATCCCCGCTCTTCTGGCCAACAAGTATGATGCAATCATCGCGTCCATGTCGATCACGGCTGAGCGCGAGAAGAAGGTGGCCTTCACCAACAAGTATTACAACACGCCGGCCCGCTTTGTGGCTCAGAAAGGCTCCGGTATCACCGACACGAGCCCGGAAGGCCTGAAAGGCAAAGTGATTGGCGCCCAGTCCTCGACAACCCATTCCACCTACCTGGAAGACATCTACAAAGGCGTGGAAATCAAACTCTATGGCACCCAAGACGAAGCCAACCTGGACCTCGCCTCCGGGCGCACGGATCTGGTTCTGGCCGATTCGATCGTGCTTCTGGAGTGGATGAAAACCAAAGACGGTGCGTGCTGCGAGTTTGTGGGCAAGGACGTGACTTCCGAGAAACACTTCGGTAAAGGCGCTGGCATTGCCTTGCGCAAAGAAGACACTGAGCTGAAGACTGCGATGAACAAAGCACTGGCTGAGATCATCGCGGACGGGACCTACGAGAAGATCAACAAGAAATACTTCCCGTTCTCGATCTATTAATGTGTTGTGACACATAATGTCTGACAATGATTGGCGGGCGGTGCTTAATTGAGCCGTCCGCCAATTTTGTTCGAGGGGTTAGAGCGATAAGCCTATGGAAGAGCTGATCGGCCTCCTGGCGTGGGGAAAAGACGGATGGGGTGACGAGCTGGCCACCGGCGCGTGGCTCACCATTCGTCTGGCACTCGCAACCTTGCCTTTTGGCCTGTTCTTGGGCTTTTTGCTCGCTCTGGCCCGGCGCTCAGATGAGCCCGAACTTGTGGCCGCGGCCAATGTGTTTGTCACCGTGTTCCGCGGCCTGCCGGAACTTCTGACCATCCTGATCATCTATATCGGCCTGGACCTGCTCATCAACGAGGTGGTCCAGCTGTTCTCCGATGAACGCTGGGAGCTCAGCAAGTTCGTCTCCGGCATGGTGGCGCTTGGCATCGTCAATGCCTCCTTCTCCAGCGAGGTGATCTTAGGGGCCATGAAGGCTATTCCGGCCGGCCAGGTTGAAGCGGCGCGGGCCATGGGGCTGAGCCGGTTCTACACCTGGCTCTTTGTGGTCTTGCCGCAGCTCATTCGCCATGCCTTGCCGGGCCTCGGCAATCTGTGGCTCTTGCTCCTAAAGGAAACGGCGCTGATCTCCGTCATCGCGCTGGACGACTTGATGCGCCAGACCAATATCGTGGTGGGCGCCACAAAAGAGCCGTTCTTCTTCTACGCCGTAACCTGCTTCATCTACCTGTTCTTCGCACTGGCCTCATCCGTCGTTCTGGGCGGGGCTGAGCGCTGGGCCAACCGCGGTCAGGAGCGCTAGGTCCATGAGCACGGTAGACATCACAGCTGTCGAAAAGCCCAAAGCCGCATCCGGCCGGCCTTGGACTACGGGGCGTATTGTCGGGATCGGCATGCTCGCGCTCTATGCCCTGATCGCCTACTTCCTGATCCGCATGATCGTGGTCAACTATGACCCGGAGTTTGTGGGCCGGTATCTGCCGCGCATGCTGGGCGGGCTGTGGATCACCATTCAGCTGTGTACCTCGGCAATTGTCCTGGGCGCCATCATCGCCTTCCCCATGGCATTAGCGCGCACCCACAGCAATCAGGTCATACGCGGCGCTGCCTACGGCTATGTGTACTTCTTCCGCGGAACGCCCCTCATCGCCCAGGCCTTTCTGGTCTACTATGGCGCCGGCCAGTTCCGCCCCGTTTTGCAGGATTGGGGACTGTGGTGGTTCTTCCGCGATGCTTACAACTGCGCGCTCTTCACCTTCACCTTGAACACCGCCGCCTACCAGGCTGAGATCCTGCGCGGCGCCATTGCCAACGTGCACAAAGGCCAATGGGAAGGGGCCCATGCGCTGGGCCTCGGCAAGGTGGTCACCTATGTGAAGGTCATCCTGCCCCAGGCCTTCATCACGGCGCTGCGACCCTTCGGCAACGAGATCATCTTCATGATCAAGGGTTCCGCGGTGGCCTCCATCATCACCGTCTTCGACCTTATGGGCGAGACCAAACTGGCCTATTCGCGCTCCTATGATTTCCAGGTTTACCTCTGGGCGGCGATTATGTATCTGGCCATAGTGGAGTCGTTGCGCCGCTGCTGGGACAAGTTGGAGGCGCGGCTCACCCGCCATCTGAAGCGCATCGAAGAGTAGGGTAAACTGAGATGACCAAGAGTTATGACGCGGTGATCATCGGCGCCGGGATCATCGGCGCGGCCATTGCGCTGGAACTTGCCCGCAAAGGCTGGAAGACCCTGAACGTGGATATGTTGCCGGCCGCCGGCTATGGCTCCACCTCAGCCTCCTGCGCCATTATTCGCACCCATTACTCAACGCTCGCCGGCTCGGCTTTGGCGTATGAGGGCTACTTCTACTGGAAGAACTGGTCTGACTGGCTGGCCGCAGAAGATGAGCGTGGCCTGGCGCTGTTTCACGACAATGGCTGTGCGGTCATGAAGACCAAGGAAAACGGCTATATGGCCAACATCATGGCCAATATGGATGCCCTTGAGATCCCATATGAGAACTGGGACACGGACACCTTGAAGACCCGCATGCCCCACTACAACACCAGCCTTTATGCCCCGGCCAAGCGCCCAGGCGATGAGGGCTTTGGCGAACCTGATACGGAGGGCGATCTGCAAGGGGCCGTCTTCTTCCCGTGTGCGGGCTATATCAGCGACCCCCAACTGGCCACCCATAACGAGCAGCGCGCAGCAGAAGCGGCCGGCGGCGCGTTCCTCTTCAACCGTAAGGTTACCGAGATCACCAAAGACGATGCGGGCAAAGTGGCCGGCATCGTGCTGGACGACGGCACCACCATTGAGAGCCCGGTGGTGGTCAATGTGGCCGGACCTCATTCCTTCAAGGTGAACGAGATGGCCGGCGCCTTGGGCGATATGGAGATCGAGACCAAAGCGCTGAAGCAGGAGGTGGTGCATCTGCCGTGTCCCGTCGCGGACTACGACACCAACGGTATCGTCACCTCCGACAGCGATATCGCCTGCTACACCCGGCCTGAAAAGGGCAACTTCATCCTGGTGGGCTCTGAGGATCCCGAATGCGATCCGCGCGAGTTTGTGGACCCGGACGATTATGATGAGAACTTCTCCGAGCAATGGCAGATCCAAGCCATACGTTGCGCCCAGCGGATCCCGGAGCTTGGCATCCCATCCTCCATGAAAGGCGTGGTCAGCCTCTACGATGTGGCGGACGACTGGATCCCGATCTATGACTGCTCTTCGGTGCCGGGTTACTACATGGCCATCGGCTCCAGCGGCAACCAATTCAAAAACGCCCCCATTGCCGGCGCCATGATGGCCCACTTGATTGCGGAAGTGCAGGCAGGCCATGACCATGACGCTGATCCGGTGCACTTCACCGGTCCTTATACCGGCGTCGACATCGATATCGGCTTTTACTCCCGCAAGCGAAAGATCAACAAGGAAAGCTCGTTCTCTGTGCTTGGGTGATCTTTGGCCGGGCGCGGAGCGTTTCCTGGAACGTGATGGACACCAAGGCCAATCCCCAATCAGCAGCGGCCGCCTTTTACCAATCGGTGCCGGTGCTGAGCGATTTTGCGCAAGTGGCGGACACGAGTGCCTATGTGCCGGTGCCCGATACCTGGGTGCTTGGGGTCTCCGATGTGGTGGGCTCCACAAAGGCCATCGAAGAGGGCCGCTACAAAGCGGTGAATATGGTGGGGGCCAGCATCATCTCTGCGGCCATGAACGCCTTTGGCCACCGTGAGTTCCCGTTCGTCTTCGGCGGAGACGGAGCGGGCCTTGCCATCAGCCCAGAGCACGAGCCCGAACTGCGCGAAGCCATGGCGCGCACCCGCACCTGGGCTGAAGAGGAGACCGGCCTTAAGATCCGCGCCGCCATTATCCCGGTTTCTGAGATCAGAAGCGCCGGCCAAGATCTGAAGGTGGCCAAGTACCAGGCCGCACCGTCGGTCACCTATGCCATGTTCTCAGGCGGCGGCATCACCTGGGCGGACGGTGAGATGAAAGCCGACCGCTACGCCGTCCACCCTGCACCTGCCGGCGCCCAGCCTGATCTCACTGGCCTGTCCTGCCGCTGGACGCCGATCACGTCTGCCAATGGTGTCATCATGTCTATTCTGGCCTTGCCGACAGGCGAGGAGGGCTCTCAGCTCTTTTCCCGCCTAGTGCAAGATGTGCTGGACCTTTTGCAGGGGCTCGACCGGGAAGGCCACCCAGTGCCGGTCAATGCGCACGATCTGATCTGGCCGCCGGAGGGGATTGATCTTGAAGTGGCCGCCACCCGGGGGCGGAAGAGCCGGGTGCGCCGTAAGATCGAGCTTCTGGGTCATTCCCTGTTTCAATGGGTCCTGGACCGCACCGAGAAGAGCGTCGGCCGTTACGACCCCATGGAGTATCGCCGCGAGCTCTCGCGCAACTCCGATTTCCGCAAGTTCGATGACGGTTTGCGCCTGACGGTGGATTGCACCGAAGATCTGGCGAAGCGGGTGGAGGCCCGGCTGTCGGTCGCCAAAACCATGGGGGTGGCGGTCTATGGGGTTTACCGCCAGGAGACGGCACTGATGACCTGCCTGGTGCCTTCGGCGGTGAGCGATGACCATATGCACTTCATCGATGGCGGCGGAGGGGGGTACGCTCAAGCTGCGCGGATGTTGAAGGCGCAGCTGGCCGGGGCGGAGTAGAGCGTTCCCTCGCGCTCGCAAGGGCGCAGGTCAAAAGTAAACCTTTAAGGCCAAATAGCCCGAATTTCTATTTCAGATCATAGCTTTACGCGAAATTGGGTTCGTTTCGCAGAAACACCCAAAAATGACGCACCCGCATACCGCGCATCAGGTTGCAATCACGCCGATTCCCGCTCTTTCACTGCACCCGCCCCCTTCGCCGGCACCAGACGGCTCACCGCTGAGGCCGCTGCAATCACCCCTTGCTCTGCATAGGCCTCGTGATTGCGCTCGATGTAATCCAGATCATAGAGATAGTTCACCATCATGCCCGCAGACTGCTCCAGGCCCCGGTCCGACAGATCCGCCAGCCAGTTGAGCCGCTCCAGCCGTGCCCCGTTGCCCAGATGGAACCGGGCCACTGGATCAAGCGGCTTTCCATCCCCACGCTTTTCTTGCAGGAAGTAGCGGGCCGCCAGGGGCAGCAACACATCAGACAAGCGCGTTTCTGCATCTTTCTTGCTGGGCCACGTGCTGTGATCCAGCAGAGAAAGCTCGCGCGCATCAATTTCGCCCGCCTCGCGCAGGCCCTCCAGCCAGCGCATGAAGCCGGGAATGGGGGACAGGGTGACGAAGGTCTTCAGGCTGGCGATCTCCTTGGACAGATCGCTCACCACCTGCTTGATCAGAAAGTTGCCGAATGAAATGCCAGCCAGACCCTTCTGGCAGTTGGAGATGGAGTAGAACACCGCCGTGTCCGGATCGGGCGCTTCGGTCTCGTCCTCTTCGCTGATCACGTCATGAATGGCGCCGGAGATGCCGCGGGTTAGCGCCACTTCCACAAAGATCAGCGGCTCATCCACCAAAGAGGGATGAAAGAAGCCATAGCATCGCCTGTCCTTGGGATTGAGCCGGCGCTTCAGATCATCCCAGCCTTTGATCTCGTGCACGGCCTCATATTCGATGATCTTTTCCAGAATGGTCGCCGGCGTCGACCAATCGATCCGGCGCATCACCAAAAAGCCGCGGTTGAACCACGAGCCGAACAGATGCGCCATGTCATCGTCCACCGGCTTGAGTTCGGGGTGAGTTTTCAGGCGCTTCAGCAATTCAGCGCGCATGCGCACAATCTGGGCGGTGCCGCCGGGAGCCAGATTGAGCCGACGGAACAGCTCCTGGCGCGGCGATTCAACTGCTTTGGCCAGCTGCATCATCTGCTCGTTGGAGGGGGTTTCCAAATAGGCGGCAGCTGCAGCCTTCAGCGCCTCATCATCAGGCACCAGCACATCGTTCAGGAAATGGAAGTATTCGGTCTTCTCATCGTCCGACAACAGATCAAAGATCGCCAGAATATGGCGCGCGACCACCATACCGGAGCTTTCGCCGCGACCTGACAAGAGGCCTTGAGACAGGGCCTCAATGGTGCCGTCGTGGCCACCACCGCCCAACGAGAACGCCTTTAAAGCCCGGCCACGCTCAACGATCTGATCCAGCAAGTCGCGGAAGAACGAAGACGCCATGTCTAACTCCCTTTTCGAGTGTCTGTGCCAGGGCAATTCAACAGAAAAATGACAATAACCAGTGGCGACAGAACATCTCGGCAGTAT
>JBCDIP010000060.1:0-10233 GCA_038748855.1 Pseudomonadota bacterium | reverse complement strand
GGCCAATCTCAGATGCGCGCGGCTCAAGACCAACAAGCGTTTTTGCGAGGTCTCTGCAGAGCTGGGCTCGCCTCTGGCCCAGAACCTTGCGCAGCAACCGTCCAAATCGCCGGCTTTGAGAACGCTCAAGCCCTAGTCGGCCACCACCCGTGCGCCGTGCATGCCTTGTGCGCGCACCAGATCGGCGATCTCATAAGCAAAGTCTTCGTTCTCCAGCGGCCCGACGCGCACCCTGTAGTAGGTGTTCAAGCCCACGGTCACCGGGCTGACGGAGACCGGGCCGAGAGAACCCAGGGCATATTTGGCGCGTTCCGCATTGTCTACGTTTGAGAAGGACGCCGCCTGCACAAAGTAACCGCCATTCACGCTGACCGGCACGGGCACGGCAGGAGCGGCCTGCGCAACCACGGGCTGGGCCTGAGCTTGGATGGGTTGACGGGTTAGCTCCGGCTCGGCACTGGCAAACTGGGTGTTGCCGCCGCGCGGATAGCGCATAGCAGAGGCAACGCGGGTGTAGTCAGCCGAGCGCAGATGCTTGCGGTTCATGGCTGCCAGGTGCTTGCCATCGTGCTCCAGCGGCGCCTTGCCGAGGTACACCACCTTCACCTTCTGGGTGCCTCTGCCTTTAAAGTCCAGGATTTCCGAGCTGCGCTTGGACAGATCGATAAGACGATTGTGAGCAAACGGGCCGCGGTCGTTTACACGCAACACCGCTTCCTTACCATTGGCCAGGTTGGTGACCTTCACGTAGCTGGGCAATGGCAGCGTGGTGTGGGCCGCGGTCAGATCATGCATATCGAACCATTCACCGTTCGACGTCATCCGGCGATGAAATTTCGGGCCGTACCAAGAGGCCACGCCCACCCGCTCATAGGACGTGACGTCCTTGGGATAGTAACGTTTTCCGTTAATGGTATAGGGTTTTCCGATATGGCGCCTGCCGCCGCCCTTGGGCAATGGGCCTTTTCCGGGGTAAACAGGACTGCCTTGGCCTGCAAACAGATCGGCCGTCTTCTTGCCGCTCTTGCCACTGCATCCCGGCAAGGCGAGCGCTACGGACAAGCCGATGATAACAGGCACTGCTTTGGATAATGAGGAGATCCGGTCTATTGCCGCATCGTAAAGACCGTCGGTCCAGCTTTGACTCATGATACGCAACTCACACAACTACATGGACGGCCGCCGCCCAATGGCCGCAGATTGGCCCTACTTGCCTCAAACCATCGCGGGGCTTGGTAAACAAGTCGTTGACGGAAACATTAAAATCCGTCCTTTTGGTAAATGAGGGACCTTTAAGACACCTTTTTAGTGATGGCAGAACGGCGCTCCTTAACCGCGAGGCTGGCGGAACTCATCCGAAGCAAGCCGGTTACAGATGAAGATTTAGAGCTTGCACACCTGTTTTTGGTGAATGGTGTGCTCAATATTATGGCCGGCCGGCACAGCGAGACCGGACGCAAGCTGCTGTTTTGGGGCGAGGCTTTGCGCGATCCGGCAGGCGAACAGGGCCCGCAACAGCTTGACCCGGCACGCGGCGGTTTTCTCAACGGCGCCTTGGGCCATGTGGTGCAGTTGGACGATCTTCACCTGGCTTCCTCCACTCATCCCGGCTGCACCGTGGTTCCGGCGCTTCTCGCCCTTGGCCAAGACCTGCCGGCCCGCAAGGTGCTCACCGCGCTTCTGCACGGCTATGAGGCCGTGGCCCGCATCGGCAAAGCCACCGGCGCAGGCCATAACCGCACCTGGCACAATGTGGGCACCGTCGGTCCGTTCGGTGCTGCCATGGCGGCTTCAGAGCTCTTGAGCCTTGATGAAGACAAAACAGTCAATGCGCTTGGAAATGCCGGCACGCAGTCGGCCGGGTTCATGGAATATCTGGACAAGGGGGTAGATGCCATCCACCTCCACGCCGGGCGTGCAGCCGAGGCGGGTTTGGTGGCCGCCACCTTGGCCACCGTCGGCTTCACCGGCCCGGCTCATGTTCTGGAGAGCCCAAAGGGTCTGTTCGCCGCCACCTGCCCGGATGGCTCCCCACATGCGGTTTTGGAAACCCCCGATGCGCCCTGGCAGATCTATGCCACCGCCTTGCGCCACTGGCCGGCCTCGGGACACACTTACCCCACGATCAGCGCACTGCGCTCCATCCGCCAGGAGATCTTGGACAACGAGCTTGACCCCAAGAACTTCTCACGGGTTGAGATTGAGACTTACCAGGCCGCGATTGACCTGTGCGACCGCCCGGTGGTTGGCAATCTCTGCACGGCCATGTTCTCGCTTCAGTACGCCGCGATCGTTGCTATGATGTTCGATGAGATCACGATGGAGTGCTTTGAGGCCAAAGCCCGCGAAACCTTGGCTGGCGCCTGCCAGCGGGTGACCCTGTCGCGCAGCCTGGACATCTCCATGCGGTTTCCGCAGGAATGGCGGGCCCGCGTGACGCTGCACCACAGCTCCGGGCGCAAATTTGTGGCAGAGGCTGAGGGTGCGCGGCCCGAGCCCGACGTGGGTCTGCTCGAACAGGCCGTGCGCGACAAGGCCAAAGCCATGTTCTCGCGCCTGGGGACAGACGAGATCGATTTGATCTCCAGCATTCCTGGTCGCAGCTCGCTGGATGAGCCCTTCGTGTTCACGGTTCCTAAGTGAGCCTGAAGGAGCCGGTTCACAAAGCTTGCAAGCGCCCTGCCCCTTCTACTAGATAGGGCGCTGCCCTGAGCTGTTGCTGACTAACCGGGCACCTCTCAAACAATATTGGCGGATGTTAAGCTGATGAGTGATCCTAAGGTAAGGCTCGGCGTGGACATTGGCGGCACGTTCACCGACGTGGTGTTGGAGCATCATGGCGCGTTGACCACGGTGAAGGTGCTGACCACCTATGATGCGCCCGAGCGCGCCATCTTGGACGGAATTAGCCAGGTGTGTAACCAGGCCGGTGTGGACGCCTCTGAGATCTCCAGCATCATTCACGGCACCACCCTGGCCACAAACGCTCTTATTGAGCGCAATGGCGCAAAGACCGCACTGATCACCACCAAGGGCTTTCGCGATGTGATCGAAATGCGCACCGAGAGCCGCTTTGAACAATATGATCTGAACCTCAAACTGCCCGATGCCCTGATCGACCGCGAGCACCGCTATGTGCTGGACGAGCGCATGGGCGCCAACGTTCAGGTGCTCAAAGCGCTGGATCCGGCTGAAGTGGAGGCCCTGGCCGAAGAGATCAAAACCGGCGGCTATGAGAGCCTGGCGATCGGCCTCATTCATTCCTATTTGAACCCGGCACACGAGATTATGGTGCGCGATATCTTTGCCAAAGCGTTGCCCGATGTGACCCTCTCGCTCTCATCGGAAGTCTCGCCGCAAATGCGCGAGTATGAGCGCTTCAACACTGTGTGCGCCAACGCCTATGTGAAACCCCGCATGCGCGCCTACCTCACCCGGCTCACCGAGAAGCTGGCTGGCATCGGCACCACCGCCCCGGTGTTTCTGATGCATTCGGGCGGCGGCATCATCTCTTTGGAGAGTGCTTCTGAATTCCCGGTTCGCCTGGTGGAATCCGGGCCTGCCGGCGGGGCCATCTTTGCCGCCCACGTGGCCGCCAAGTACGGCCTGGGCAAAGTGCTGTCGTTCGACATGGGCGGCACCACAGCCAAGATCTGCCTGATCAAAGAGCAGAACCCGAAAACCGCCCGGGTGTTCGAGGTGGCCCGCACCTACCGGTTCAAGAAGGGCTCAGGCATGCCCATTTCCATACCCGTCATCGAGATGGTGGAAATCGGCGCCGGCGGCGGCTCACTGGCCAGCGTAGATGCCATGCGGCAGATCCGTGTGGGGCCGGAAAGCGCCGGCTCTGAGCCTGGTCCGGCCTGCTATGGACGCGGGGGCGAGCGACCTGCGGTGACCGATGCAGACCTAGTGCTGGGCCGGCTTGACCCGGACAATTTTGCCGGCGGGAGCATCAAACTCTTCACCGAAGCTTCAGAGCGGGCGCTGGAGACCCATGTGGGCCAAACCCTGCAGCTGGACACGACGACCGCAGCCTTTGGCGTTTCTGAAGTGGTGGATGAGAACATGGCCAATGCGGCCCGCGTCCACGCGGTGGAAAGTGGTGAGGATCTCTCCGGCTACGTGATGATCGCCTTTGGCGGCGCTGCGCCGCTCCATGCCGGCAGGCTCTGCGAGAAACTGGGCATCCAGCAGATGCTGGTGCCGCCCGGGGCTGGCGTGGGCTCGGCTATTGGCTTCCTCAAGGCGCCTTTCAGCTTTGAAGCCACCCGCAGCGTCTATACCCGGCTGACCGAGTTCAGCCCGCCTCAGGTAAAAGAGGTGCTGGCCGAGCTCAAGGCGGAAGCCGGCGACTTTGTACGGTCCTGTGAGCCCGATGCGACGGTGCAGTTTGAGTTCCGCGCCTACATGCGCTACGTGGGCCAGGGCTGGGAGATCCCGGTGGATCTGACCCAGGACGAAGCCGACGCGCCGACCGCAGAGCGCTATCAGGCGCAGTTTGAAGCTGCCTATGCGAACCTGTTCGGGCGCATTGTGGATGGGCTCGACATTGAGATCACCAGTTGGGCGGTGAAGGGCAGCACCGAGGTGCCACAGCCAGAGATGATCACAACCGTCACCGCCGGCACGGCCGCTGAGACGAGCGGTGTACGCCACCTGTTTGATCCGGCCAGCGGGCGTTTTGTGGACGCCCAAACGGTGGAACGAGACGCCGTTGAAGCCGGACAAACGGTGGACGGCCCTGCTCTCATCACCGAGCGCGAGACCTCAATCATCGTGCCGGCCGGCTTTCAAGCCAGCATGCAGTCTGACGGCTGCCTGCTGGTGACCCAAACCTCTCCTGCCCGCGCGGTGGAACCCAGCCAGATGGAGCGTTCAGCATGAGCACCGAAGCCCTCTCCGCGGTGTCCAATCAGGTGATGTGGAATCGGCTGATTTCGGTTGTTGAAGAACAAGCGCAAACCCTTGTGCGCACGGCGTTTTCCACTTCCGTGCGCGAGGCCGGCGATCTGTCAGCCGGTGTTTATGACCTGGATGGCAACATGCTGGCCCAGGCGGTCACCGGCACGCCCGGGCACGTGAACGCCATGGCAGAGTCGGTGAAGCACTTCATGCGTGAGATTGGCACGGACAACATGTTCGAAGGCGATGTCTACATCACCAACGACCCCTGGATGGGCACCGGCCATCTGCACGACATCACTGTGGTGAGCCCGTCGTTCTTCAAAGGCAAGATGGTCGGCTATTTCGCCTGCACTGCTCATGTGGTGGACATCGGCGGGCGCGGGTTCGGTGCGGATGCAAACTCGGTCTACGAGGAGGGTCTCTGCATCCCGATCATGAAGTTTGCCGAGCGCGGCGCGGTGGACATGGGGTTGGTGAAGATCGTGCGCAACAATGTGCGCGAGGCCGACCAGGTGGTGGGTGACATCTACGCCCTGGCCGCCTGTAATGAGATTGGCGACCGGCGTCTGGTGGAGATGCTGGAAGAGTTTGGTCTGGAGACCCTTGAGCCCATCGCCGAATTCATCCTGGAGAACAGCTACCGCGCAACGGTTGAGCGGATTGCGGCCCTGCCCCGCAAATCAGTGACCAACGAGATGACCATCGATGGATATTCTGATCCAATCCGCCTGTGTGTGCGCCTCGACATTGAAGAAGACCATATCCGGGCGGATTTCAGCGGCACATCGGGCATCGACAAGAAGGCCATCAATGTGCCCCATGTCTACACCATGGCCTATGCGTGTTACGCGCTCAAATGCGCTATCGCGCCGGAAATCCCAAACAATGCAGCCTCCCTGTCTCCGTTCAAGATCAGCGCCCCTGAGGGCTCCATCCTGAACGCAGAGCATCCGGCCCCTGTGGCGCTGCGCCATGTGATCGGCCACATGATCCCGGACACGGTTCTGGGCGCCCTGCACGACATTCTGCCGGGCACGGTTCCGGCCGAAGGAGCCGGTTCTCTCTGCAACTTCCAGCTTTCCATCCGCCCGCAATCTGGCGGCAACGCGCCGCCGGATGCGCGCCGGGCTGAGGTGCTGATGTTCAATTGCGGTGGTTCGGGCGCAAGGCCGTCTCTGGACGGCATGAATGCCACCGCCTTCCCCAGCGGCGTGATGACCATGCCCATTGAGGCCACAGAGCACACCGGCCCGGTGATCATCTGGCGCAAGGAACTGCGCCCCGATTCTGGGGGCGCCGGCAAGTTTCGCGGCGGGCTTGGCCAATACATGGAGATTGGCACCACCGAGGGTCATGAATTCGACTTCAGCGCCATGTTTGACCGGGTGCGGCACCCTGCGCGCGGCCGTGAAGGCGGGCTTGAGGGCGGCGCAACCCGCTTTGAGCTGGATGACGGCACGGTGATGCGCGGCAAGGGCAAGCAGGCCATTCCGCCTGGCCGCAAGGCGTTCCTGGCCCTGCCCGGCGGTGCGGGATATGGCGATCCGAAAGAGCGCGATCCGGCGTTGATCGCCCGCGATGTGGCTGGCGGCTACATCTCCGCTGAAGCGGCGATGCGGGACTATGGGTACAAGCCCAAAGCGTGAAAGACCCGCTTATGGGATGAAGGTGACGTTCCGCTTCTTCTGGTGCGCAACACGTTCTAGTGGCCGGACGATTGATTGGCTTCTCCGTCCTCAACAAGGCGCTTCGTCGCTGTGTTGATCGTGTCTTCCAGAAGGCTCATGAACTGCTGTTGTTTGAGGCCCGGCGCGATTGGCTCAAGGATCTCCAAGGTGATCTTCCCTGGATACTTAAGCCAACTCCTTCGCCGCCAATACAAACCGGAGTTCACGGCAATGGGCACACAAGCAACATTCAATCGTCTGTAAAGAAAGTATACTCCCAACTTAAAGGGACTTTCTCCATGAACCGTCGTGCGCGTTCCTTCTGGAAAAATGACGATGGGGCGTCCCCGGTCCAAGTGATGCTTGGCGTCAGCTGCCATGGCTTCCAGTGCTTTGACGCCAGCGATCCGATCAATCCAGATATGATGCAACCTCATCATGACAATTCCGAACACAGGGACCCAACGCGTTTCACGTTTCACGACAAATGCCGGATCAGAAAGGATCGACATCAGGCCCACTGTTTCCCACGAAGACTGATGCTTCGATGCGCACATAAATTTGCCAGAAGGCAGCCGGTCGAGACCTTTGATCTCATACCTTAAGTGGCAAATCACCTTGAGTTGCCAGAGCATAAACCGAACAAACAGGTCAGATATATTCACTGCCAAACTGCGAAATAGCAAAAACGCCGGTGCAGTGAATAGAAAGCAAAATATGGTAATATAGAAGCTAATCTGAAAGAGAATTGAGCGAAGATATACCATTTTTATGGCAAATATTTTTGTGATGCATCAAACACTTGAGGCGTTCATACAGGTCGTGATCTTAAAAAACCAACTTTTTTGACGCTTGCTCACGTGTCACACGACACAAAGTCGATGCCGGTCAGCGAGGCAAGTTCTGGCTTCAGACGGGACAAGATTTTTAGAGGATCGCAGATTCCCGCGCAATGAGATTGTCGATGGGCCGTATCCTGGTTTGAACAATGGCCAAATCAAGCAAAAGCGCGATCAATCCAATTGTGGTTTTCTGGTTTGGTGTTGCACCTCCGTTCGCGATAAGGTCTATACTGACCCTCCCGACCAGCAACGTTGCTGCTAAGTGGGGTTTCGACGATCTATTGGGGTGGGGCGGTGGCAATGACCAATCGGCGCCATTTTGCTGACAAGAAAGTTGCCGCCCACTGTTCGGCACAGCATCAGACGTTGTCGGAGAACGATACGCCCGCGCGAATTGTACCGGGCAGGGCCAGAACGCATGATGAAGACGTTGAGAGCCTGGACGTTTGGGGGTTCAATGACTCCAAGTTTGAAGTGAACGACAAAGGCGTGGTCGCCTTAGCAGGTTCGCGTTACGACCTCAGCGGCGAAGAACTTCCAGCGCTGTTACCCTGGATCCGGCAGGTACTTTCGCTTCCAATCGATCCCAAAGACATCCATCCGTATGACTTTCCGCGGACCGTTCCTGAGCCAGTGCTCAACGACGCGTTCATTGCTGCATTGAAGGACATACTGCCTGAAGAGCAGATCAGCCAGAAAGCGGAAACACGTCAACGGCACGGCCACGGACACACCCTGGAGGAAATGTACGCCATAAAGTACGGCCAGTTGAGCAGAATTCCCGACGTGGTCGTGTATCCATCAGAAGAGAACCAGGTCTCCGAAATTGTCAAAGCCGCAAAGAAATATAATGCGTGCCTGATCCCTTTTGGCGGCGGCACAAGCGTCACTGAGGCGCTGCAGTGCCCGAAAACCGAACGCAGGATGATTGCGTCGGTTGATATGCGGCGAATGAACCGCATTGAGTGGATAGATCCGGTCAACCGCATGGCCTGCATTCAAGCGGGTGCAGTTGGACGCCACATCGTCGAGCAGCTCGCTGATTATGGCTTCTCGATGGGCCACGAGCCTGACAGCATAGAGTTTTCCACTCTTGGTGGTTGGATTGCGACCAACGCCAGCGGCATGAAAAAGAACAAATACGGCAACATCGAAGATCTCGTGCTTGACGTCACTGTTGTCACTGCATTCGGAACGCTTGAACGTGATGTGGCCCTGCCAAGAGAGTCGGTTGGCACTGATCCGAGACAAGCGGTGTTCGGCTCGGAAGGAAACCTCGGCATCGTCACGAGTGCGATTGTCAAACTTTTCCCGTTGCCAGAAGTCCAGCGTTATGGGTCGATACTGTTCAAGAACTTTGAACTCGGCATGAATTTCATGCATGCGCTTTCGCAGCAACACCTGCTGCCCGCCAGCGTTCGGTTGATGGATAATCTGCAATTTCAGTTTGGCCAGGCTTTAAAGCCAAGATCAGTTGGTTGGCGAAGCTATAAGAGCAAACTGGAGAAGTATTATGCCCTCAATTTGAGGGGCTTCGATCCCGACAAGATGGTTGCCTGCACACTTGTGTTTGAGGGTCGCGCTGAGGACGTCAAGGCACAGGAAGCCATGGTTTACAAAATCGGCGCGCAGTACGGGGGAATGAAGGCCGGAGGTTCCAACGGGGAACGAGGCTACCAGCTAACTTTTGGCATCGCCTATGTGCGGGATTTCGTCATGAACCATTATATCCTCGCAGAATCTTTCGAGACTTCAGTGTCGTGGAGCCAGGCCCTGTTGCTGTGCCAGAACGTCAAGCAAAGAGTCATGACCGAACATGCAGAGCGAAATCTCCCCGGCAGGCCGTTTATCACCTGCCGCGCGACGCAGGTTTATGACACGGGTGTTTGTATCTATTTCTATCTCGCGTTTTCTTACAAAGGCGTGGACAACCCAACTCAAGTTTTCAACGAGATAGAAGTAGCGGCGCGTGAAGAAATTCTCAATTGTGGAGGCGCCCTGTCTCACCATCACGGAGTTGGCAAACTTCGCAAGCGGTTCATGCCGAACGTCATGTCTGACGCAACGCTCGATTGGAATCGGAAAACAAAACACGCGCTCGATCCCAACAACATCTTTGGGTGCGAGAACCACCTGACGACCGGTGTTGAAGCAGAGAATTGATGGTTGCTCAGAAACGAGTCCTGCTGGCTGGGGTGACAGGTTTTCTCGGCAAGGTGGTCCTGTCAGAGTTGATGCGACGACGCGAAGAACTCGGCGTGGATCGGGTTTTTGTTCTGGTAAGATCGACCCGGAACCGGACCGCCGAGAGCCGTTTTGCACGCGAGGTCGCCAACTCCACCTGCTTTGCTTCTCTGCATCCTGAGTGGGTCGATTATGTCAGCGTTGTCTCAGGCGAACTGACAAGTCCCAACATCGATTTGGAGGAGGGAGCGCTCGCCGAATTGTGCGCGCAGCTCACCCATGTGATTCATTGTGCAGCGACTGTCGAGTTTGATCTGTCATTGGAAGAGGCAACCGACACCAACGTCACAGGCAGCCTTAACATTCTGGAACTGGCTAAGCGCTGCCCCCGGCTGCATTCGATGATCAGTTGTTCCACATGTTATGCCGTTCCTCTTCCCACGGACGGATCTGCCATCCAGGAGAAGCTGGCGGACTTGCCGTTTTCTGCAGAAGCTGCCTATCGTGACATACTCGCCGGTCGTGCCGACCAGGCTGCGTTGTTGGCACAGAGTGGCCTCCCAAATACGTACACATTGAGCAAGTGTCTGAAAGAACATATGATGGCGGCTCGCCAGGGCTCGGTTCCTCTT
>JBCDIP010000059.1:0-10284 GCA_038748855.1 Pseudomonadota bacterium | reverse complement strand
GCGGCAACCCGTTCCACCACCATCAAGATCTGAACCGCATGCTCAAGGCCTGGCACAAGCCCGACACCATCATCGTCAACGAATGGTGCTGGAACGCTCTCGCCAAACATGCCGACATCGTTCTGCCCTGCACCAACCCGATTGAGCGGCAGGACATCGCGACCACGCCGCGCGACCCGTACACGGTCGCCATGAGCCAGCTGGTGGAGCCGTTTGCCGCCAGCCGCCACGATTACGAGATCTTCTCCGGCATCGCCCGCCATATGGGCGTTGCGGAGGCCTTCACCGAGGGGCGCACAAGCGAAGAGTGGCTCAGCTGGATCTATGAGGAAACCCGCAACCGCTCTGCCTCCCGCGGCATTCACATCCCCACCTATGAGCAGTTCTTGAAGGACGGTTGGTTCAGGCTGGATGATCCTGAAGAGCCCATGGTCATGCTGCAAGACTTCCGGGAAGACCCCGAGGCCAATCCCTTGGGCAGCCCCAGCGGGAAGATCCAGATCTTCTCAGAAGTGGTGGACGGGTTTGGCTACGACGATTGTCCCGGTCACACGGTTTGGCGCGAGCCCATGGAGTGGCTTGGCATGGACGAAAAGCCCTATCCGCTCCACATGATCTCCAACCAGCCCAAAGACAAGCTTCATTCCCAGCTTGATCATGGCGGCCAAAGCCGGTCGGGCAAAATCGCCGGTCGCGAACCGGTGGTGCTGCACCCGGACGATGCCGCGGAGCGTGGTCTGAAAGAGGGCGAGATCGTGCGTGTGTTTAACGACCGTGGCGCCTGTCTGGGCGGTGTTCAGATCAGCGATGATGTGCGCCCCGGCGTGATCCGCATGAGCACCGGTGCGTGGTATGACCCGCTTGAGCCCGGCACGCCAGGCAGCTTGTGCAAGCATGGCAACCCCAACATGCTGACCCCGGACAAGGGCACCTCGCGCCTCGGCCAGGGCCCGATCGCCCATTCCTGCCTGGTAGAGGTGGAGCGCTTTGAGGGCACACCGCCACCGGTCACTGCGTTCGATCCGCCGGAGATTTTGCCGAAGCGCTAGCGTGCTCAGCAATCTTGTGCGTGAACATGCCCGGCTGCGGCATAAGCCAGGATCTGGCGATCTCGTGTGATCACCGTGTATCCATAGTGCCGTGCCGTGGCGATGATGATGCGGTCCGCCGGATCGTTTGGCGGCAAGCCCGGCAGGAAAGATGAGGCCAGCAAGACCTCCACAGGCATTTCCGCCTCATCTACCCCCGGCTGCGCCAGAACGCTTTCCAGCCGGGCCCCACGGCCAGCGTTGACGACAAACGCCCACGCGCGAACAACAATCCGATCTCCCAAGCCGAAATGGGTGAGATTTTCAAACTGTTGGCGTTGTTCATCATGTCCTGTGCCGATTGGCCAAGCGCATCGCCATTTGCGGCCCAGATTACGGCGCACGTATCCAGAAGGGGTTGAGCGTTCATCAAGACGTCAGATCGCTTGGGCCGCTCCAGGAGGGATCGGCCGGTGCGGTGAGGTCCGTGCCCTCAGCCACGTTCACGACCCCACGAGCACATCCAAAAATCGGGTGTGGATCGCCTAACCGGCGTTCAGCATCAATGCGGGAGAAGGATAGCTTCTTCTGATCAAGGTCAACGCGCTCTGTCTTATATCCGGCCTCCAACCAGGCTTGCGTCATCACATTGTTGGAGGCGTTATTGCTCCACCAGGCCCGATAGCTTTTTGATGATGGAGGCAGGGCAAATCCAAGCAAGCGTTCTATCTCGTCGAAAGACAAGTCAACCCGGGCTTTCTTGGACGCTTTTAAAAAGCGCGCGAGAGGTTCATACTTTCCCATCGCTCACACATATCACACAAGCTAAAATATGTACATTTTTGATATATGTGTAGTTTTGTACATATAAAATCTGACATTCGAGTGCTCCAAAAATGAGGGGGCATGGTTTACCTAGCGGCACTTCCGGGACATCATGTGCGCTTTAGCGCATACCAACCCGGAGGATCCTGCCATGGCCGAAATGTTCACCGAGGCTGAATGGGAAGCCATTCGCGATGAGCTCAACCGGGACCCGCTGAAATTCGGACTTCCCACGCGCCAGTATGGCAGCGTGCTGATTGCTTCGTTCAACATCCGCAAGCTCGGCAAGCTGGGCGCCAAAGGGCGCGATGAGCCCACCATGCGGTTTTTGGCCGATGTGTGCCGACGCTTTGATCTGGTGGCTGTGCAGGAGGTGATGACCGACATGACGGCCCTGCGCCGCCTGCGCGATCTTATGGGCGAGCGCTACGGCCTGGCCGTGTCGGATGTGGTGGGCACCTTCCCGGGCGAACGGGGCAATGAGGAGCGGCTGGCGTTCATCTACAACCCGGCGCTGGTGCGCCGGGCGGAGCTGGTGACCAGCGTTTCCACCAGCCGTACCAAGGTGATGAAAACCATCGCGCGCCATCACAAAGAGCTGTTTGAGGAAATGGAGACCAACGCAACGGCCAAGGCTCAGCGCAAATATTACCACGAGGACCTGCCCGCCTATGAGCGCAAGGTAGCCGCCGGCGAGAAACCGAAGGCGCCTAAGGAGCCCAAGTTCGACGTTGATGTGGACCCGTTCCTGCAGTTTATCCGTGAGCCGTTCGCGGTGGCGTTCGAGGTGCACGGGCACCCGGGCCTGGGATCCTATGATTTCCTGGCGATCAACGCCCATTTGCAGTTCGGCCGCATGCAGGACCGCAAAGCCGAAGCGAAGGCCATGTTTGAGTGGATCATCAACAAGGTGCAGTCTGAAGATGCCACCAACATTGTGATTCTGGGCGATCTGAATTTCGATTTGGACAAACCTGAGCAAGATCTGAAGGAGATCATCACCGAGTTCAAAAAGATCCGTATGCGCGGAAAGAACAAGACCATGTATGTGAGCTTCCCCTTCATCTTCCCCCACCCGCAGCCGACGCCATTGCATCCGGATGGAACGGTCTACCGCACCAACATCCGGCTCAACCAGACCTATGATCAGATCGGTGTGTTCTCGCGCGACGAGCAGGTGGGCAAGTATCTGGAAACCACGTGGACCGGTCATGGCGAGAACACCAGATGGGGCCAACCCACCTTCCCGGACTATGGCGTGTTCAATTTCTCCGACCTGTTCAGTGTGGCTATCAAAGGCAAGCCCTTGAACGACCTTGCAAGAGCGGAGAAGAGCGCCTTCACCAAGCGGTTTGAGCACAAGGTCTCTGACCACATGCCGATCTGGTACCGGGTGCCCCTGCCTCTGCCGAAAGAGAGTTTCCCCACGGACGTTTGAGCGATCAGCTCAACGTTTCCATCAAAACCGCCAGCATTCTGGCGCGCGGCACCAGGGAGCGCACATCAATATGCTCGTTCAGCGTATGCAGGCCGTTGCCTTCAACCCCCAGCCCATCCAGGGTGGCCATGCCGAGGGCGCCGGTGAAGTTGCCGTCTGAACCGCCGCCCCGGCTGCCATGGCTGATTTCAAAGCCGATCTCAGAGGCGATGGATTTCGCCGCCTCATAAAGCGCCATTGTGCCCGGCTGATCCGGCTCCCAGACCGGGCGCGTCACGCCGCGCTCCACCTCAAACGCGATCCCGCCGTGAGTGCCGGCCAGGGCCAGCATCTGTTCAACGCCTTTATCGAGGTCCTCCTGCTTCTTGGCCATGCTGAGCGCTTCAGCAGAGCAGGTGGACGAGACGCAGTTCACCCATTGTCCGCCATGGATTACGCCCACAGAGAAGGTGCAGTCATCCGTAGTCATGCTCTCAATGGCATCGATCTGGCGGATCATGCCGCGGATCGCCGACTTGCCTTCCTTCAGCCGCGCGCCAGCATGGCTGGGCATGCCCTTGGTTTCCAGGTTGAAGCGGGCGATGGCATAGCGCCCGGTGACCACCCCGCCGTCAGAGTTGGCCGGCTCGGGCACAAGGATGTACTTGTGGCGTGCAGCTTCCGCCTCAATCAGATCGCGGGTGGAAGGCGAGCCCACTTCTTCGTCGCTGGTGAACAGGACCGTGATGGGCAGGGGCGTGACGACGTCAGCGTCGTTCAGCTGGCGGATGGCCTCAAGCGCAATATAGTTTCCGCCCTTCATGTCCTGAATGCCCGGTCCCCAACATAAGTCTCCCTCTCTGCGCCAGGCCAGCTGTTCCAGGGTGCCGACAGGGTGCACCGTGTCGAGGTGACCCATTATGAGGATGCCCGGCGAATAGAGGTCAGGGTGGGGAAAGCGTGCCCGTACACAGTCGCCGAACCCCATGCGGCCTGGAATGCGTTCAATCGTGGCGCCTGCCATGGCCAGATCGCGCGAGGCCAGATCCATCATGCGGTTCACCGCGGCTGCATCCCAGGTTGGGCTTTCGCACTCGATCCAGGGGCGTAGGCCTGTCAACATGGTTTCAGTGTCAAACGGCAGATCGCGGATCATCTTGGCAAAGGCTCCTGGAAGAAAAGGTGAAATGGGGCCGCATATGGAAGGCGATGATTTGCGCTATGTCAAATGCAAGAGACCCAAGCGGCTTTAAAGTTACATCTTTGTCAAACTGCGTCGATAGGATGAACAGCCTTGGCGCGCATTGCCATGCAGAAAGACGGTGAGGGACATGACGAACATTATTGACGAGCTGGAAGACAAGAACTGGCTGGAGGCGGAGCTTCAGGACAGTTTTGATGAAGAACTCGAAATGGAGATTGATGACGAGCGTCTGCAACAGGAGCTGCGCAACATCTCCGAATGGGGTCACAAATCCACGCTCGATCGTCGTGCTTATTTCCGGGCGCTGCTGCATTTGCAGGCGGAACTGGTGAAGCTGCAGGACTGGGTGGTGCACACCAAGTATAAGCTGCTGGTGATCTTTGAGGGCCGCGACGCGGCCGGCAAGGGAGGCGTGATCAAGCGCATCACCCAAAGGCTGAACCCGCGGGTGTGCCGGGTTGTGGCCCTGCCGGCGCCCAGCGAGCGGGAAAAGACGCAATGGTACTTCCAGCGCTATGTGCCTTACTTGCCGGCCGGTGGCGAAATGGTTCTGTTCGACCGCTCCTGGTACAACCGAGCCGGTGTTGAACGGGTTATGGAATTTGCCACCGAAGATGAGGTGGACCAATTCTTCTACGACGTGCCCGAGTTTGAGCGCATGCTGGTGCGGTCGGGCATCAAGGTGATCAAATACTGGTTCTCCATCACCGACCAGGAACAGCAGCTGCGGTTCTTGATGCGGGTGCATGATCCGATCAAGCAATGGAAGCTCAGCCCCATGGACCTGCAGTCGCGGGTGCGCTGGGAGCAGTACACCAAGGTGAAGGAAGAGATGTTCGAGCGCACGAACATCAAAGAGGCGCCGTGGTGGATTGTGGAAGGCAATGACAAGAAGCAGGCGCGGCTCAACTGCATCGACCACCTGTTGAAGCAGATTCCTTATGAAGATGTGGAGCACGAGCAAGTGATTCTGCCGGATAGGGTCTTTAACCCGAAATATGAGCGCAAGACCCTGCCGAAAAAGCTTTACGTGCCAGAGAAGTATTAGCCACAGGCTACGGGCAGTTCTGCTTGGTCCATTTGTCCTTGCGGGCGCCTCGCGCGCACAATTGCTGGCGCCATAAGGCCTCTATCACCCAGCCGGAGCCTTGAGGTTTGACGGTCGCTGCCCAACGGCCGCCGGAGACGGAATCGTCCCCATACCCGGTCTGGGTCACGAACACCTCATACGCGGTGCCGTCCGGCGTTTCATTGACGGAGATGGTCATGGTCTTGGCCCCGTCAAACTCGGCATACCCACCGAACAAGGGCTGAAACAACCCCATCATCTCTCCGGCGCTCGGGGTCTTCCAGTTCGCAAGATCCACCTGTGCCCACTCTTCGGGCGGAGGTAGGTTGGTATCGGTCTTGAACCCGGCCTGGACCGGGTTAAGCATGGCCATAAAGAGGGCGCTGAAGAAAACGAAGGATAGCGTGGGCCGCATTGGGGTCTCCCGTTTTGTTTGGTCTGCACCCTATTTCGACCGAGTGGGGTGTTCAACCGCGAGGGGCCTACTCATCTTGGCAAATGCGCCGTTCCGCGCCACAATTGCACCCAACAAGACGAACCATAAGGCCAACCTCCCATGAACCTGAACACCGCGCTGTCCGCCCTCATTGCTGCGTTCGTGCTCATGCTGCCGCTTTCTGCCTTGGCGGAAAAGCGCGTGGCCCTGGTGATCGGCAATGGGGCGTATCAGAGCACCTCGCCGCTCGCCAATCCGGTCAATGATGCTGAGGATATGTCCGCCCGCCTTAAGGATCTTGGGTTCACGGTGATCACCGGATTGGATCAGACGGAGGCTGACTTTGCCAACCGGATGGCCGAATTCGCCGAAGCCGCCGACCGTGCCGATGTGGCGCTGTTCTACTATGCAGGCCACGGGCTGCAGTTCCAGGAGAGCAACTTTCTGGTGCCTGTGGATGCCAAGATCGAGAACCAGTTCCAGGTCCGTCAGGAGACGGTCACTTTGGATGCCATTGTGCGCCTTATGGAATCGCGGGCCCGCAAGGTGCTCGTCTTTCTGGATGCCTGCCGCGACAACCCGCTGGCCAATCGGCTAAAGTCGAAGGACCGCTCAATCGGTCGGGGTCTTGCGCGTGTGGAGACCCGGGCACCGGAGACCCTCATCACCTTCGCCGCCGCCCCCGGCACCGTGGCCGCAGACGGCACCGGACGCAACAGCCCCTTCACGGCCTCCTTGCTGAAACATATGGGCACGCCGGGCGTGGAAATTGAGGTGATGTTAAAGCGGGTCACCGCCGATGTGCTGAGCGAGACACGCCGCAAGCAGCGCCCCGAGCGCTTGTCGCGCCTGACCACGGAGTTCTACTTCGCGCCCGCTGACGTGGCCGAGGAAGGCGGCGGTAAGTCCGATAAAGAGCCCGCCCCAGCTGGAGGCGACAAGCTGGCGCTCGCTGCGCAGGTTTGGACCGAGGTGAAGAACACCGCCAATGAAGACGTCCTCAAGTCGTTCATCCAAACGTTCCGCGGCACCCTGTTTGAGGGCCTGGCGCAAGAGCGCTTGGCCGCGCTGGTTCGCCTGAACCAACCGGTCAGCTGCGCCGAGGTGCTTGAGGCGACTAAGGGCACACCGCGCGATGGCGAGGCAACGCTCTATGCCGGCCGAGACAAGAAGAGACCATACAAAGTCTGGTGCGCCGGCATGGCGAGCGGAGCGCCCTTGGAGTATCTCACCTTAGGGAGCACCAAGACCAACTATTCCACCATCGTCCACGGCGGAGCTTATGAAGGTGTTGGCGGCAAAGACATGGTGACCCGGTTCACCCGGGTGCGCTTTGACCCTGAACGTCTCGCGATCCTGCCGAAGGATCTCAAGTTTGCCAAAACCGCGGGCAAGGTCGATCAGATCTGCTGCGCAGGCGGAGGGGTGCCTCAGGGCACGCGCAAGCCTATGGTGCCGGCCTATGGGGTGGCCCGCAATTGCGACGGACGCTCGCAAAAAACCCGAACCGCGCGGGCATCGGTTGACCTGGCGCGCACGGCCTTCCGTCTGGCCCCTGACATGAAATGGAAGGGCGGCGGCTATTTCCCCAGGAAAACGCCGGCAGCCAGATGGGACATCTCAGCTGACCGGCGTAAAGTTGCCGCGGTCCCACGCACGGGGTTTTGCGCGGTGATCGGCCCGGTGGGCGGAGTGATCCGGCTCGAATATGCCGGTGATCCCTGAACACCTTCTACAAACACGGGTTCATAGCGGGCAGTCGCGGCACCGATAAGAGTTTGTCGATCCCCGCCTGATAGTCCGTCTCGCTCTTCTTATCCATGTCCGCCAAGTAGGCGTTGACGAAACCGAGCGTGCCCGGACCGGCCTTGGAGCAGGCCACGCGGCCAGTTTCAGGTGCGGCCTGGCTCTTGCGGAAGCGCTGAAAGCGCGCAGTCATCGCCGCATCCATCTCAGCCTTGCTGGCCTTCTCCAGACCGTTGGTCATGATGAACCGGTTGAGCTTGCCCAGCGTTGTGTCCAGACGCTTTGCAAGGTCCGGGCGGTTGGTTTCCTCGCAGACATCAAGGGCCGCGCGGACCGTTACGGCAATCTCCCAGAAACACAAGACCGGGCCATGCAGAACGTCGGCCGTTGCGGTGCTCACCTCGCCGTTCTTGCGAACCTGCCTGATCTGAACCCCGCCCTTTGTGATCACTTCGCGGGTCACCGAGCCATCTTCGTCCTTGAAGGTCTTCACCCGCTCTGCGCCCTCCGCGAACAGCTTGTCGTAGGGTGTTCCCCAGTCTTCAGCGCCGGCGGCGGTGAGTGGAGAGAGGGCCAACGCAAGGGCCAGAAGACCCACAACCCGTTTCGCCCGGTTCCTTGCCATGGTTTCAATCCTTCTCAGTCATCGCTCTAGCGGCCAACAAAGCTGGGCGCGCGCTTTTCAAGAATGGCGGCCACAGCCTCCTGGTGATCTTCCGACGTGTGGCACGCCCCTTGATATACGGCGGAGAGTTCCAAAAGATCATTGAGGCTGGACGCCTGGCTTGCGCGCAGCAGCCGCTTCGCCTTGCGCAGCTGGACGGGCGGATTGACGGCGATCCGCGCGGCCAGATCCTGGGCCGTGGCCATCAGCTCATCGGCCGCCACCAGCTTGGACACCAGGCCCCAGGAAAGGGCGGTTTCAGCGTTGACAGGCTCGCCGGTGAACGTCATTTCAGCCGCCCTTGAGGCGCCGATCGCGCGGGGTAGGAACCAGGCACCCGCATCGCCTGGGATCAGACCCACCTTCACAAAGTTCTCCGCAAACACCGCATGCTCGCTGGCAATGCGGATGTCGCACATCATAGCGAGATCGCAGCCGGCGCCATAGGCCGCGCCATTCACCGCAGCGATCACCGGCACGTCCAGCGCATAGACCGCCTTGGGCACCCGCTGGATCCCTTTGCGATAGTTCTCGGCAATCTCATCGGCGCTTCCGGCAAAAGTCCCGGTGCGCTCAGCCATGTGCTTGATGTTGCCGCCCGATGAGAAGCCTTTGCCGGCGCCGGTGATGATCACACAGCGCACGTCCATATCGGCCTGGATCTCCGCGCAGTGCTCAACGAACGCATCCACGAAGTCCAGATCCGTAATCGGATTGCGCATCTCCGGCTGGTTGAGGGTGAGGGTCACCACATGGCCGCTGCGCTCAACAAGTAGCTTCTCGCTCATCAGTTTGCTCCCCGAAAGGCCGGGCCGTTGGCCCCCAGCCGCACACCATTGCGCAACCGCTTATAGCCAATCTGCGGCAGCTTGCAGGGATTTGCGCCCGGCGCATCGGCGAAGAGGACCGTCTCGGAGATCGGGTCATAGTCGGCCAGAAAATGTACCGCGCTCTTGATCACGATGATGTCCTGGGCGGTGGGGTCAACGCCGATATGGCGGAAGAACGCCTGGTCGGCATTCTGGGTGCGCACTGAGCCCACCACCACGCGCACCTCCGCGCCGTTCTCTTCGATTAGCAAAGTGGCCATGGGCCCGAGCTCGGCGTGCGCTCCGCCATACATGGGCCCGGTGCACAGGAAGCTGCCGTCGGAAAGGGCCTCCACTTTCACCGTCGCGTTCACCGGCTGGCAGCCCAGCTGTGGAAAGCGGCCGCCTATGGAGGCGTCAAACGTTCCGCCAACGCCCACCTCATGGGCCCGGGCTGCCGTCTCCGGGTCCCACAGCATGGCCAAGGCGGCCTTGCGGGCGCCCAGCTTGATCAGCGCTTCCAGAATGCCTGTCGTGTCACTGGTGGCGCCGGCGCCTGGATTGTCCTGCGGGTCGGCAATGGCCACAGGTTTGCTGGCGGTTTTGGCCAGCGCCATGGCCTGCCGCACGGCCTCTTCGGTGGGGATGAGGGGGTCGTGAAAGTCCTTTTCCGCATCATTGACGATGGCCAGCAGTGCGTCGGCCGCCCCATCTGCATCAGCCTGGGTCTCTCCATAGGCCACCAGCGAGGCACCACAGTGGGCGATGTCGGCTGGCGGGAAGCCTGTGGCAAGGTCGATTGAAGCGACGGGCCCGCCCTGCAAGGCGGCCATCTCGTCATAGATCCGCCTGCACGGCTCGTGCATGGTCGATTGCGCCTGAATAGGCACTATATAGTTCACCTGCCGGAAGGCCTTTGCGAACGGTGCCCCGCGTTCAAGGATCTGACCCAGAAGCATCCGGGCCCGGGCCCCGGTTGCCGCCATATCGATATGCGGATAGGTGCGGTAGATGGTCACGACCGTGGCCAGATCCACAAACGCCTGGGTTTGGTTCCCATGCAGATCAAGGCTGACGGCGATCGGC
>JBCDIP010000058.1:0-10319 GCA_038748855.1 Pseudomonadota bacterium | reverse complement strand
GCGCATCACCTCGCAGACCGGCGTGATCTATCCGGACGGGACGGCGGGATGAGCTTTGACCTTGTGATCAAAGGCGGTGAGATCGCGACCGCCGAGGCCCGCTACCACGCAGACATTGGCGTTAAGGACGGCAAGATAGCCGCGATCGGCGAGGGGCTTTCTGGCTCAGATGAGATCAATGCCCAAGGCCGCCTGGTTCTGCCCGGAGGGATCGAAACCCACTGCCACATCGCCCAGGAAAGCGGCATGGGGCTCATGTGCACGGACGACTATGAAAGCGGATCGCGCGCCGCCGCATTTGGCGGCAACTCGTCATTCGTCCCGTTTGCCGCTCAGCGAAAAGGTTGGGGTGTGCTGGAAACGCTGGACACCTATGACAGCCGCGCCGCCCCAAGGTCCTACATTGACTGGGGCTATCACCTGATCATCTCCGACCCAACCGAGGCGGTCCTGGCAGAACTGCCCAAGGCGTTTGAGCGGGGCGTGACGTCGTTCAAGGTCTTCATGACCTACGACATTGCGCTGGATGACAAACAGTTCCTGGACATCCTGTCCGTCGCCAAGACCCACGGCGCCATCACAATGGTCCACGCTGAGAACCGGGACATGATCGCCTGGACAACGGCCCGGCTGCTCGCCCAAGGTCATACGGAACCCAAATACCATGCACCCTCGCGGCCCGCCGCAGCGGAGGTTGAGGCGATCAACAGAGCCATAAGCCTTGCCCGCATGGTGGATGCGGCGCTGTTCATCGTCCACGTTTCTACTGAAGGTGGGGCAGAGGCGGTGCGCAAGGCGCGGCGTGAGGGCGCCAAGGTGTTTGCGGAAACCTGTCCGCATTATCTGTTCCTCACAGCAGCCGACCTTGATCGTCCGGGGATGGAGGGCGCGAAGTACATTTGTTCCCCGCCGATGCGGGACGCAGCGACACAGGACATTCTGTGGGATCACCTCCAACGCGGAACGTTTGAAGCGGTGACGTCCGACCACGCGCCGTTCAGCTTTGATGAGAAGGGCAAATTCGCAAACGGCCACGACGTTCCCTTCACTAAAATCGCCAACGGTATGCCGGGCATTGAGATGCGGCTGCCGCTCATGTTCTCCGAAGGCGTTGTCAAAGGGCGGATCGGTCTGGACCGGTTCGTGCATTTGACCGCCACCAATCCCGCGCGGCTGTTTGGGATGAAGGACAAAGGCGTTGTTGCGGTTGGCGCTGATGCCGACATCGCCATCTGGGATCCGAAAGAGGAATGGGTGGCCGGCGAGTGTCATGACGATATGGACTACAATCCGTTCGAGGGCCGCCGCCTGACCGGGCGCGCCAAAACCGTGCTGAACCGGGGGCGGCGCATTGTTGAGGATGGCGCGCTGATTGGGGCACCGGGCGATGGGCGCTTCATTGCCCGTGATCCGGTTGATCTGACCGGCTTCACCGGCACGCGCACACCCGAACTGAACCCGGCAACAAACTTTGGCGCAGATATCGCGCCATGACCGGGCCCATTGTCGTTATTAATCCAAACTCCAACCAGGCGGTGACCGACGGTCTGGCCGATGCTCTGTCCGCATTTCAGATGCAGGACGGCCCGGCGATTGAGTGCCTGACCTTGGCAGAGGGTCCGTTCGGCATTGAAAGTCAGGCGGACAGTGACTTGGTTGTCGCGCCCCTGATCGAGCTTGTGAAGCGCCGGGGCGATGCCAGCGCCTTTGTCATCGCGTGCTATTCCGACCCGGGTCTGGAGGCATGCCGCACGATCACCGCTGCCCCGGTGTTCGGCATTCAGGAGAGCGGCGTTCTGGCCGCGCTGGCGCGAGGCGATCTGTTCGGCGTTATCGCAATCTCAGAAGGCTCCATTGCGCGGCATCGGCGCTATGTGCGCAAAATGGGTGTGCTGGAGCGGCTTGCAGGCGAACGCGCTTTGAACATGTCGGTGGCTGAAACCGCGACGGGAAAGGACACGTTCGCAGCGTTGGAGCGGACGGGCGGCAAGCTGGTCGAAGACGGCGCTGACGCCATCGTTCTGGGCTGCGCGGGAATGGCGACGCATCGGAGCGCGTTAGAGGGAACGCTCCGTGTTCCGGTGATTGACCCGACGCAGGCAGCGGTCGCTATGGCGCTGGGCGCGATCCTGCCGGGCTGAAGCTTCCAGTGATCTGGGGCGCTCTGAGCTCAGGGCCGTCATTAGAGACCAGACAGCGGCCCCGGAACCGGCCAATGACCGCTCATCGGACCAAGCTGGCAAAGCAGAGATCATATCTCGTTTAGATTGAGATGATAGTCTGATGCAATCGGAGGACAGCCGCTGAACGCGGGTGTCCGATACTCAAAATCGCAAAGCGTGGGGTAAGATCGAATGTCCGATTGGCAGCGCGATATCCTTGATTGGCTGAAAAAATACTCAGGTCATAAGGTAAGCCATGATGAGGGAAGTCTTACCGTTCTTTGTGACAATCCGGAGAGTGACGATGTTTCGATCTGGGGCGAAGGCAATTGTTATCTGGTCAGCTTCGGCAGCTGGCATGAGCACTTTGATAACGTTGAAGACGCGATGAGTTGCTTTAAGTTCTGCTTAGTGGAGAAGTGCCGATTGAAGGTAACTCTCCGCGGCGACAAGGAATACGCTTGGACCCTACAAACTCAAGAACCGGAGGGTTGGGAGGACGGTCCAATGACCGGACTGATCTTCATTCCGTTTTGGAAACCAAAGCGTTTCGAGTTTCGTCATAACGAACTTCCTCTAAGGACGTAGAGTTCGTTTCTGAGCAGTCATCCGATAGTTATTCGGATTGGTTCCTGCTCGCACTAAGATCCACGAGTGAGCACCGGCGTTGGCGATTGGTCAAAGAAACCAGAATGCGATGCTGCCCCCGATCTTCCCATAGATCGACAGGTTTACAAACATTCTCAGCAGCATCCGACTGTCCGGATCTTCAACACCCAGCCAATTGCAAACATATTCGCCGGGCAAGAGCACCAAGGGCAGATCTTGGCCTTTGGATTTTGGTTCGGTTGTTGGAGCCACTGAATTGGCTGCGGTCATGGTCTTCATCCTTGCATGATTTTAGGAGTTAACCTCTATCGCCATCGCATATATTAGTGCCAAGGGCGCAATTGAAGTGATAGTTATGCAACAATCTAGTGACTCAAAATCATGATTAGGACAGTCTATGGATCAAGTTGGTGACCTTGTGATGTTTTCAACGGTTGCCCGCAGCGGCAGCCTCGCACAGGCCGCGCAGGCTTTGAACATTTCGCCGTCTGGTGTCAGCCGTCGGCTTTCGCGCTTTGAAGACCGGCTGGGGGTAAGGCTGTTTAATCGAACAACCCGCACATTGAGCTTGACTGAACCCGGCATCTATCTGCTTGAGCGCTGTGATGACATTCTCTGGGCCGTTGAAGAAGCGGAGAGCACGGTTTCCCAACTGCGGCAGAAGCCCCGGGGAACATTGAGAGTAGCAGCTTCAGACGCCTTTTCTCTGATTGTGTTGGTTCCGTTCCTGGAGAGTTTTCAGGCCAAGTTTCCCGATCTGAAGGTTATTCTCTTGCAAGGCGACGGTCCGATCGATCTGCTTGGCTCCAATCTCGATCTTGCTATTCGCTTTGAGCTACCATCTGCGACGTCACTTATTGTGAAAAAGCTCATCAGTGACCCCTGGGTAATCTGCGCTGCTCCAAGTTATCTGGCGCGCTTTGGTCCGATCACCGATCCAAATCAATTGGCAGACCACAGGTGTTTGGCAATCCACGCGAGAGGGCGAACCGACAACCGTTGGGAATTTCGAAACGCAGAAGATCAGCCCTATCACTTGGAAATTCCAAGTGTGATTTCTGGCATCGGGCTGGTCAATCGAGAGGCCGCTCTCGCCGGATTAGGAGTTGCAAGACTTGCTCACTTTTTGGTTCGGGATAGACTTGCCAGCGGAGAATTGGTGCAGGTCCTGGCCGACCATATGCCGAATGACAATCGCTCGATCTTTGCTGTCTATCCAGAACGGCAGTTCTTACCCTCCAAGGTCCGCTATTTCCTGGACGCTCTGTCGGAATTTATGAAAGACCGCTTTCATTGATTGATGTGATGCTGTCTCTGCCCGACTGCTTTGAACAGAGCCGCTGGCTTTGGACCAAGATTTTAGATCATGGCGCCGGGTGTGGCATAGAACAGCGCGATGTCGGGCGGATTAGGCCAACCAAAGCCCGACAAGGTGCCCCAACCAGATTGTCGGCCGTAACCCCAATGGTCCAACTCAGCCGGGACGTTTGGCCGACAAGGTGATCGAGCGTGTGGACATGTTCAGGCCGCCCTATCCTCGGCACAGCCTCCATATCCTCCACCTTCTCAAAAATCTTCATGCAAAACGGGACAGACCTCAGCTTCAGCAGGCCCTGCAGCTCCGTCGCCACATATGCACCATCCATAGGTCCATCCTCCCACCCTTTGAACGTACCAGTGTGTTGAGCTCGTTATCAGCGGACGGACGCTCGGCCTGACCTAATCGCACTGTCACTCAATCGGTGACCTGCAGCGGCAGCTCGGTTGTATATTTGATCTGCTCAATGGCAAATGTGGAGCTCACATCCTTGAGCTTCGCGGCAGAGATCAGCCTCTTATAGAACGCATCGTAGCCGTCCACATCGGGCACCACCACGCGCAGCAGATAGTCCACCTGACCGCTCATCCGATAGAACTCCACCACTTCGGGGAAACTCTGTACCGCGTCGTGGAACTGATCGAGCCATTCCTGGCTGTGCTCGGGCGTGGTGATCGCCACAAACACCGTCACGTTGGCGCCAACTTTTCGCGGGTTGAGCAGGGTGACCCGCTGCTGGATCACGCCATCGGCCTCCAGGCGCCTGATCCGATCTGCACAAGCGGTTTCGTCCTCACCGATCTGCTCTGCTACATCTTCGGCAGAAAGGGCTGCGTCCGCTTGCAGCAGAGCCAGGATCTTGGCATCAGTCTTGTCCATTCTTCTTGCACTCCGCCCCTGATAGGAGTTCGTTGGGTGTTTGAAACAGTATTTAAGTTTAGGCCAATCTTTAGAGACGTGAAACACATTAGATGGCGGAGCAGACGTGCTTGAGACGGTTAACCTGACACCGGATTTCGCGATTGGCCCGCAGGTGGCCCCTGAGGACTTCCCAGCCCTTCGGGCGGCCGGCTTCGCCGCGATCTTGAACGCTCGGCCGGATGATGAAGACGGCGCCTATCTGGCCGCAAGTGACGCCCAAAAGCTGGCCCTGGACAATGGTTTGGCCTATGCGCACAGCCCGACAGAAAACCACGCTATATTTGAACCTGACCTGATAGACCGGTTTGAGGCGGCGCTGGCCGAGCTTCCCAATCCAATCTTCGCCCATTGCAAGTCCGGCACTCGGGCGGCCATACTCTGGGCTCTGGTGGCAGCGCGTCATCGGCCCGTGGAACAGGTGATCGACACCCTGCGCGCCGCCGGCCAGGACCTTGACTTCCTGGAGCAGGAGCTACGCGATTCCGCCGATGAGGCGCGCAAAACGCCGCTGCGCTTGAAGGAGGATGCCCTGCTCAGCCTCTCGCGGTCTAGCTTGTTGGGAGGGCGCCCGCACAATAGATGACGCCGGCAGGCAAACCGGCCGCGACGCTCTCACCTCATCTTCCAATAGAAACCTCTCGCCCCTGGGGTCGCACTTCCACCATCGGCCCTCAACTTTTACCGCTACACCACCCACCAAATTGCCGTAAGATCGCGCCTGTAACGCATCCCTCCTGGAGCATCCCGTTCCCATGTCGCAAACTCAACCGGACCTTAATCCCGGGTCCGTCGTCTCCCTCCTGAACCCCAATGGCGCAGGCCAAGTGGTCATTGTCTGTGAACACGCCTCCCACCACATTCCGCCCGCCTTTAACGGTCTTGGGCTCAGCAAGGAAGCGAGGACGAGCCACATTGCCTGGGACCCGGGTGCGGCGCTGGTTTCTGAACATCTCAGCACATCGCTTGATGCCCCATTTGTGCGCGGAGAGGTCTCCCGGCTGATTTACGATTGCAACCGTCCGCCGGAAGCTGAAAGCGCCATGCCGGCCAGGAGCGAGCTTTTCGATGTGCCGGGCAACGCCAGCATCGACCAGGCCGAACGGGACCAGCGGACACAGATGGTCTATGTGCCCTTCACCCGCTGCGTGGAGGAGGTGATGGCCAAGGCCGGGCCGGAGGCCGCGCTGGTCACCATCCACAGTTTCGTGCCGATCTATCACGGCAAACCCCGCGCTGTTGAGCTCGGCATCCTCCACGATGCCGACGCGCGCCTCGCCGATGCCATGCTCACCGCCGCGCCCCGGCACACGCAGATGAACACGCAGCGCAACGAACCCTACGGACCGGAAGACGGCGTGACCCACACCCTAAAACTCCATGGCCTCAAAAACGGCGTGCTCAACGTGATGATCGAGATCAGGAACGATCTGGTGGCGACGCCTGAAGCCTGTGCCGAGGTTGCCGGCATGCTGCACGGCCTCATCAGCGAAGCGCTGGAAACCGTTCGGGCCAAATGAAAAACCCCGGAGCCGTTAAGCTCCGGGGCCTCATCTCGTCGGCTAAGATCAGCTTACGAGTAACGGTAAGGCACGCCGACCTTTTCCATCACTGCAGAATAGTCCTTGAAGATCTGCACCACCTTGGCAGCGCGCGGGCTGGCGGAGGCCAGCTCGTCCCAGAATTCAGCTGAGTCTTTAACCACCTGATCCCACTCTTCGGCCGGGATGGTGGTCAGCTCCATCTTCTTGCCTTCCACACGCAGCTTGGCTTCGCCGCCCCAATACCAGACCTGGCGGTAGTAGTGAGACTGATCGATGGTGATCTTGAAGAGCTCTTGCAGATGCGGGGGAACCTTCGCCCAGCTTTCGGAGTTGGCGAAGTAGGAGCCGCACCAGGCGCCGGTCACGTTGTTCAACAGCGCGTAGTTGCACACATCGGCCCAACCCACTTCGTAGGCTTCGGTGAAGCCGCACCAGGCGACGCCGTCCAGGTCACCGGTTTGGATCGCGGTTTCCACATCTTCCCACGGCACGGTGACAGGCACCAAACCATAGCGGGAGAGGAAGCGCCCGGCAGTCGGCACGCCGAACACCCGCTTGCCCTTCATGTCGGCGAGCGAGCGGATCGGGTCCTTGGTGAAGATATGAAGTGGGTCCCAGGCGCCGGCGCCCAGCCACTCCACATTCTCAACCTCGCCATAGGCTTCCGCCCAGATCTCATTGAGGCCGTAATAGGCAAACAGCACCGGCAGATCGAGGCTGTAGCGGGTGGAGAAGGGGAAGTAGCCGCCGAACACGTTGATGTCGACCGGGGATGCCATGGTGGCATCGTCCGACTGCACCGCATCGATGGTGCCCTTCTGCATAGCGCGGAAGAGCTCGTCTGTGGGCACCAGCTGGTCGGCATAGAACAGCTCGATTTCCATCTCGCCATTGGCCGCTTTGTTGAAGGCTTCGATCTGAGGCTTGATCACATGCGCGCCCAGCGGAGCACCGGAATAGGTCTGCATGCGCCACTTGATGGGCGCTTGGGCTTTGACCACGGCTGGTGCGGCGAGGGTGGAGGCCCCTGCTGCGCCGATCCCGGTTAAGACCTTACGTCGTGTTGTCATCATATCCTCCTGTCTGTTGTGGATTTTCTTTCGTTTGGAGAACCATTTCTCCGGGGGGTAATTCTGTTGGGTCACCTCGCATAGATGGTTTGCGGCAGCCACAGGGCGATTTGCGGGAAGATCATCACCAAGGAGAGCGCCAGTATCATGACCATCACGAACGGGATGATGGAGGTGTAAATGTCCTTCAGCGATATCTCCGGCGGGGCCATCGCTCGCATGAGGAACAGGTTATAGCCAAAGGGCGGGGTCATGTAGGCGATCTGGGTCGTGATGGTGTAGAGCACACCATACCAGATGAGATCAAAACCCAGAACTTTGACCAGCGGCACGTAGAGCGGCGCGACGATCACCAGCATCGCGGTGTCGTCCAGGAACGTGCCCATCAGCAGGAACGAGAGCTGCATCAGGATGAGGATCATCCACGGGTTGAGGCCAAGCTGCTCGGTGAAGAGGTTGTCGATCGCCCGTACGGCGCCGAGGCCATCGAACACCGCGCCGAAGCCCAGCGCCGCCACGATGATCCACATGAACATGCAGGAGATCGCAAGCGTCTGGCGCACCGACACCTCAAACACTTCGCGGGTCATGCGGCGTTTGACAACGGCGGCCAGGAACGCGGTCATGGCGCCCACGGCGGAGCTCTCCACCAGGCTGGTATAGCCGCTGATGAAGGGCACGATCATCGCTGCAAAGATCCCCACAGGCAGGATGCCGGCGCCCAGCAGCCTGATCTTCTCGGCCATGGGTACCGTGCGCTCCTCGATCGGCAACACCGGCCCCAGATGCGGTTGCAGGCGGCAGCGCACGGCGATGTAGATGATGAACATGGCCGCCATCATCAAACCGGGGAAGACCCCGGCCAACCAGAGCTGGCCCACAGGCTGGCGTGCGATCATGGCGTAGAGCACAAGCACCACGGAGGGCGGCACCAGAATCCCGAGCGAGGATCCGGCCTGAACGACCCCCGTCACCATGCGTTTGTCATAGCCACGCCTGAGGAGTTCCGGCAGCGCAATTGTGGCGCCGATGGCCATGCCGGCCACCGAAAGGCCGTTCATGGCGGAGACCAGCACCATGAGCCCGATGGTGCCGATGGCCAGACCACCTGGAACCGGGCCCATCCACACATGGAACATCCTGTAGAGATCATCGGCGATCTTGGATTCCGACAAGACGTAGCCCATGAAGATGAACATGGGCAGGGTCAAAAGCGGATACCATTTCATCACCTTCATCACAGCCGAAAACGGCAGGTCCGACGAGCCGGTGCCCCACAAGAGCAGAGCGGAAACAGACGCCACCGCCCCAATGGCGCCAAACACCCGCTGACCGGTGGCCAGCATGAGCATCATGGAGGCGAACATGAACAGGGCGATCATCTCGTACGACATCAGACGGTCGCTCCGCGTAATTTCAGGATATCTTTGAAGAATTCAGACACCGCCTGCAGCAGCATCAGGAAGATGCCGGCCACCATCATGGCCTTCACCGGCCAGATCAGGGGGCGCCACGCGCTGGGGGTGCGCTGTTTGTATTCATAGGAATAAACGGTGGAATCAATCGCCCCGTAGAGCAAGACCCCCAAATAGAACACCAGGAACAGCACGGTGAAGGCATCAAACCACGCCTTCTTGCGGTCCGACCAGGAGCCGTAGAACAGATCCATGCGGATATTGGCTTTCAGCTGGATCGAGTAGGGTCCGCCCAGAAGGTAGTAGCCCACCATGGCAAACTGGGCCATCTCCAGGGTCCAGAGCGAAGGGTTCAGCTCCAGGAAGCGGATCTTGGTGATGGCCGACCACAGCAAGATCGCCACCATCAGGAAGATGCCGTACATCACCACGCGCCCAACCCGGTAGTTGAGCTGGTCCACCCACTTTATGTAGGTCTGCATGGCGGAGATCATGCGGCGGCGGTCCTTCCCGTGCCGTGCCGTCTCCCCATCCGGCATCTCTCCTGAAAACCTTGACTAACGGCCCTTGGCATCACCGCACGCGTTCCCGCCCATTCCCCTGCTTTATCGTCTTTCGGGGAAGACTATTACCTCCAGAGCGCTTTGTCACCCTAAGAGGTTAGGGCAGGGCGAGGAGCCCTCCATCGACCACCAATTCGGTGCCGGTGATGAAGCTCGCCTGGTCGGACAGAAGGAACATGCAGGCATTGGCCATGTCCTCAACCGAGCCGGCGCGGCCGAGCGGAATGGCTGATTCCAGCGCGCTCAGTTGGTCGGGGTTCTCCTCCCAGCGCGCCTGCATGGGGCTCACCGTCGGGCCCGGTAGAATGCAGTTTGAGCGGATATTGTCGGCCGCATATTGCACGGCCACAGACTTAGACAGCGCAATCAGACCGGCCTTGGAAGCCTGATAGGCATCTTGCGGTTTGTCGTCTCCGCGCAGCGCCTGGATGGTGGAGAAATGCACCATGGCCCCACCATTTTCCTTCATCAGCGGAACGGCGGCCCGGATGGTGTGGGCACAGCCGGTGAGGTTGATGGACAGCACATCGTTCCACACCTCAAGATCGATGCTCTCCACCGACACGTCCCGGTCAAACCACAGCACGCCGGCCACGTTGGCCAGGTAATCCACGCCATTGAAGCGCGCGCTAGCTGCGTCAACCGCCTCAGCGACTGCCTCTGCATCGGTGATGTCGGTTTGCACAAAATTCATTGACTCACCGAAGGCTGACAAACGCT
>JBCDIP010000057.1:0-10401 GCA_038748855.1 Pseudomonadota bacterium | reverse complement strand
CCCGCCGGAGCATTGGGTGGGGCGCAAGCTCCTGCCCCTTTCGTTCGCCACCTATGCGCATGTGGAGTACTGGGAGACGGTGCGCGAGCAACCGCCGGAGAGCCATCGGTGGATTGTGCTGGGCGATGATCTGAACCTGTCGGCCATGAGCAAGATCGCCCATGCGCGTAAAGTCGACGGTGCGAAGGTTACGGTGTCGAACACGATGATGAGCGTGTTCGACATGGTCCAGTCGGGCTTCGGGATTGCGGTGATGCCCTGCTATCTGGGTGATAAAAATCCCAAGCTGCAGCGCATTGATGAGGCCGATGACAGCGCCAACTGGCACCTGTGGCTGCTGGCCCACCCCGATGTGCGCCGGAGCGCGCGGGTCAACGCGTTCTATCAGTTTGCCACATCTCATGTTTCTGAAGCGCTGTTGAGCCAGCCCCAAGGCTGAAGCCGATCCGGCTCTGTGCGTTTGCGCAAAGCCTGCTTGCGCAATCTGCCAATTCCCTCTCGCGCCGGGACGCTCCAGTTTCCGCGTCCAACGCAATCTTGACGAAAAAGGAGACAATGCGATGCGGAACGTGCGCGCAGTGATGACCGGTGCGGTGTCTGCCGTCTTGGCGCTTGGGATCTGGTGTGGGACCGCTATGGCGGTTGAGATGGAGACCAGATCGCTCGATGAGCTTTATGAGGCGGCGCTTGAAGAGGGCGGCGCGTTTGTGCTGCGCGCCGGCGGGGATAAGCCGGACCAGGTGGACTATTACCTGGACATGTTCAAGAAGCGGTTTCCGAAGTTGAAGGTGACCCACAGCGTTGATGTGAGCCTCAACCATGCGCCGCGCTACGACAATGCCCGTGCGGCCGGGGGCGAGACCAACATTCCGGATGTCATCCAGTTTCAGACGCTGCACGACTTCAACTATTATGCCGAGCGGGGCCTGTTGGATGCCTATAAGCCCAAAAACTGGGACAAGGTTTTCCCCGATCATAAAGACCCGCACGGACGCTGGACCGGACTGTATGGCGTCACCTTCAGCAACTATGTGAACACCGACATGATCAGCGCGGAGAAGGCGCCGCGGGACGCCATGGATTATCTGGACCCTGCTTTGAAGGGCAAGGTGATTTTGACCTACCCGCACGATGATGATGCGGTGCTCTATCAGTTCTGGAACCTGAAGCAGGCCTATGGCTGGGGCTATCTTGAGAAGCTGGTGGCGACCGAGCCCAAATGGGTCCGCGGCACAGCTATGCCCTATGTGGCCATCAACAATGGATGGTATGCGGCGAGCTTTACGACGTTCTGGGCGTTTGAGCCTTTTCCGGGCAGCACCACGAAGTTTTCTTTTCCCAAGAAAGACTTCTTCCTGACCTGGTTCCAAACCGGAGCGATCCCTTCCCAAGCGAAGAACAAGGCGGCCGCCAAGCTTTATCTGAACTGGATGCTTTCCAAGGAGTTTCAGGCCAAATGGCTGCAGTTTCCGGTGCGCATGGATGTGGAGGCACCGGGCGGCCACAAGTCCGTCCTGCACCACAACACATCGCCGGGCGATTTTCACCGCTGGATGCTGAAGCGCGATCTGGTGGAGCGGTTCCGTATGCAGATGATCCAGCTCATCGGTCCCGTGCAAGGGCCGACGCCGGTTAAGATCGACTACAGCGTGAAGCCGTAAAGGGTAACGGTCTGTCAGGGGATCTTTGCTATCGTCATCCGGCGCAGTGCCCGAAAGGACACCAAACCGATGTTCGATGCAAAGATGCCCATATCCCGATATCGCTGGCCGAAAGGTTTGGTGGTGTTTTGGATTGGCTCGTGCCTGCGCTATTTCGCAGGGCTTGCTATGATTGTCCTGCCGGCAACAATGCTCATTGACGGTTGGAGCCTGGCGCGGGCGATTGTTTTGTTCATGATGCTTGTGCAGCTGTGTGCGGCCCTCTACAGCGCCATTGCCATTAACCGGAATGACTTTGGTGCCGCTGCCCTGGGCTATGCGCTTGCCGCGCTCTTCACCGCTGCCACGTTGGTCTATGTGTCGATGATCTTTAATCCCGGCGCGGCGCTCTCGCGCACTTTGCCCCTTATTGGCTGCGGGATGATGTTCTGCCTGCCGGCAATCGTCGCCGGCGTGATCCTTTTCGGCGAAGCGCGCCGGCGCTCGCAGCTTCAGGCCCAGACTTAGGAGCTAAGCGGAGCGCTCCTCAACGGCTTTGACTGGAGTGATCCGCAAGTGGCCTGAAGGCGCCTTGTCCACCTCAGCCTCAACCCCGAACAGGGCGCGCAGTCTGTCACTCGTGAGCACCTGATCGGCAGGGCCGTCCGCCTCAATCCTGCCGCCCGCCAGGCAGATCACCTGGTCGGCAAACTGCGCCGCCAGGGAGAGATCGTGGATGGCGATCAACACCGCGATCTTATGCTCTGCCGCATGGGCGCGGACCGCGTCCATGACGATGAGTTGGTGGCGCAGATCCAGCGAGGCTGTGGGCTCATCCAGCAACAGCAGGCTGGGTTCGCGGAAGAGGGCCTGGGTCAGATAGACCAGCTGACGCTGCCCGCCGCTCACCGCATCCAGCGTGCGCTCCTGCAGGGCGGCGAGGCCAAAGCGATCGAGCGCGTGCACGGCGGCGGCCTGAAGGTCAGCGGGAACCCGAAGGCCCAGCGAGGTCAGCCGGCTGAGCAGCACCACCTCCAGCAAGGTGAGCGAGGATTGGGCGCCAATGTCCTGGGGCATATAGGCGGCAAGGGTGCGCCGTTCCTGGCGGGAGAGATCTTTGCCCTCTGCCGACATGGTGCCGGTTGAGGGCCGCAGACCCGCCAGCGCCGTCAGCAAGGTTGTTTTGCCCGCGCCATTGGGCCCGACGATGACGGTGATCTTGCCGGCGGTCAGCTCAGAGGAGGCCTCTTTGACGATGGGCGATCCGCTGAGGTGCACGGTGATGTTGTTGAAGGCGTAGGTCACGAGCGGTTACCCTTCAACCGCAAGATCAAGCCGAACAGAAACGGCACGCCGATCACCGCGGTGACGATGCCGATGGGGATGACTGAGCCGGGCGAGATCATTTTTTAAAGAATAGAGGCGCCGGTCATGATGCAGGCGCCGGTGAGGGCGGACATGGGCATCAAGAACCGCTGGTCTTCGCCCACGAGCATTCGGGCAATGTGGGGCGCAACCAGGCCCACAAAGCCAATGGTGCCCACAAAGGCAACGGAGCCTGCGGTGAGGAGGGCGACCAGCACGAACACCTTGATGCGCAATCGCTCCACCTCAACCCCCAGCGAGGCGGCGCGGGTATCGCCCAGGCGCAGCGCGGTGAGCCGCCAGGCATCCGGCACGAGCAGCGCCGTGCAGAAGATCACGATAGAGGCGGTGATCGGCACGTTGTCCCAATTGGCTTTCAGAAGGGAGCCGAACAGCCAGAAGACAATCGCCTGCAGCACTTCAGGTGAGGCCAGGTACTGCACCATGGACTGCAGCGATTGAAACAGGAACAAGGTGGCGATGCCCGCCAGCACCATCACATCCGGCGTCATGCCCTTGCGGTGGGCGAAGCCATAGACCAACACGGCCGCGAGCGATGCAGCTACGAAGGCGGCCACGGGGATCGTCATCCAGGGCAGGAGCGGCAACGAGATGCCGGTGATGATGGCGAGCGCGGCGCCAAAGCCGGCGGCTGCCGAAAAGCCCAAGGTATAGGGGCTCGCCAGCGGATTGCCCAAGATCGTCTGCATGGCCACCCCGGCAATGCCCAGCGCAATGCCCACAAGCATGGCCATCAGTGTCATGGGCAGGCGGATCTGGCGCACGATGACGGCGGTGGTCTGGTCCACCTCTGAGGGGGCGAAGAGGCCCGTGAGCACCTGGTCAACGCTCAAGAAGGCCGGCCCGGTGAGAATGTCGACAACGGCGCTCATCACCAGCACCAGCGCGCCGGCGATGAGCCAGCCCAGGCGCCGCGCCGCCAGCTTGGCGTAAGCGTTGGCGCCCGGGACCGCTTGCGGGTGGTCGCTCAAGGCTGCCGGGTCAGGGCAGCTGTGTCATGAACGCGCCCTTCAGCGGGATCGGCATGAACTCTTCGAAGTGTTTCTCCAGGTTCTTTTGCGGATCCACATCTGCAAAGGCTTCTGGGTGCAGCGACTTTGCAATGAACTGAAGGAAGGCAAAGTCGTAAAGGGTGCGCGTGCCGCCATGGTAGACCGCGAAAACCTTACCGGATTTGATCGCATCCAGCTCAGACCAGCCCGGGCGTTGCTTATAAGGCTTCATGCGGGCGTGGGTGTCGTCCACGTTCACCGTGGGGCCCATGATCACGGCCTTGTCTTTGCCCACCCAGCCTGAGCCGGCCAGGAACACAGCTTCAGGGTTTTGGGCGAGCACGAATTCCGGGTTCACCGGTCCCCATTTGGCGATTTGGTCCTTGGCGATGTTCTGGCCGCCGGCCACTTCCACCAGGCGGCCCCACATGACGTCGCCCCAGGAGAAGCCGGCCTCATCGGCGCCCTTGCGGCCCAGTTCAAAGTGGACCTTTGGGCGCTCTTTGATTTTGGCCACGCGGGCGACCACGTCCGCCACGGCTTTCTCGTAAGTGTCCGCCAGCTTCTTGGCGCGCTCCGGCTGGCCCAGAACGGTGCCCAGAGCCAGGGTGGATTTCACGTGTTTTTCCACCACTTGCGCGTTGTAATCGAGGACAACCACAGGCACGCCGGCGGCTTCAAGCCGGCCGATCGTGTCTTTCAGGGCGTTGAACTGCCAGGCGGCGAAGAGGGCGACCTGAGGGCGGGCGGCGAGCGCCTTTTCAAGCGAGAAGGTGCCACCATCCACCTCGCCCACATCAGCAATGTCTTGGATCTTGGGAACGGCGGCCGTGTAGGCTTTCCATTGGAAATTCCGCCAACCCTCCCAGGCCTCGCGCGAGATGGCCACCACGCGGTCATAAACGTTCGGGCCGCCGACGGCGAACACGTCTTCAAAGTAAAAGCCAACCAGAATGCGCTCTGCCTTTGCCGGCACGTCAACCGTCCGGTCGAGCACGTCGGTGATGGTGACCGTCTCCGCAAGCGCGGCGGTGGAGAGGAATATGGCCATGAAAAACGCAGAAATGGTGGAGACAAGACGGGCGTACATGGGTCTGAAATCCTATGAGAGTTTGCGACTGAAGAGGGTTGTCCAAGTGCAGGGCCTTGAGGGGTGGAAGAAAGACGATGCAAGCACGTGCATTCTTGAACTGTTACGTTATAACATGACTTTTATGGCAACAAGAGGACGCGGCGGCGTTTCACCTGCGTCCTTTTGTGCATCGGCCGCCTATGCTAAGGCGGACCCAGGGATGATTGCGCAGGAGGCCCGCCAATGCCCTTAAGACAGTTGTTTTTCACCCTGGTGGTTACGTTACCGTTCTTTGCGTTCAGCCCGGCGCAGAGCCTTGCGGCAGAGTATGCTGAGGAGATCCCCGGTTGGCTGAAGGCCCATATGGGCATCAGCGATGGCAAGATTGCGCCGGTGGTTTTGAAACGCGCCCGTGCCCTCTATTACAGAAAGCTGGCCGAAGGGGCGATCAAGAACCCGTGCTACTTCGCCATGGACGCCACCCGCCCCAGCCTGTTGCCGTCGGGAAAAGTGGGGCGGCGGTTTTACACCATCTGCGAGGAAGACAAGACGTTCAGCGCCGTCTCGTCAGGCTATGGCAATGGGAGCAAGCTGAAGCGGGCGAATTTCTCCAATGGGCGCCAGTGTGCGCGGAACTTCTCCAATGCGGAAGGCTCCAAGCTCACCACGGGCGGCTCTTATGTGACGGCGGAGACGCGGACCTCGTTCAAGGGCTATTACCGCAAGGGCGGCAAGCGCACGCCGTTCCTGCGCACCTTCCTGTTGTTCGACGGGGAGGGCGACACGGCCAACGCCCGCGAGCGGGCCATTGGCGGACACCCGGCGGTGTTCCTGCGCTGGCGGTGCCGCTACAAGAACCCCAAGAGCAAATATGCCGACAAGAACGGTTTTACGCCCTATGGCCGCCTGGTGAACTACACGGCCGGGCGCAGCAATGGCTGCACCACGTGGTCGCCGAAGGAATCCAAGAAGATCCTGGCCCTGGTGGAGGGCAACCCCACCTCGCTCTACATCTATCCGGAATCGAGCGACATCAACGCCGTGGCCAAGGCAGTGAAGGCCAAAAATTCTGTGGCCAAGGCCGGGCTCTACTGGAACGCGAGGTGTCTGAGGGCCATCGGCACGCCGAAGTTCTGGCCGAAGGAGAAGCTCCAGCCCATCATCAACGAATGGCGCGACAGCCTGCCGAAGTACCCCTGGCGGCCTTTGCCGATTTGTAAGAGCTGATCTTGTGCGGCAAGGGGGATGCGAAGGTGCAAGTCCCGCGTCCTTGCGTACGCGAGGACCTTCTGAGCCAAGGGTGAGGGGAGAGCTATGGGCCCTCGCTTTCGCAAGGGCGCGGTTGTGGATCCCGCGTTGCTGTGAAAGCAGGAACCTTCTGAGCCAAGGGGTCGGTTGCGGCCATGGATCCCCGCTTTCGCGGCGCAACAGGGAAGGCCTATTTCGGCCCTCCGATCATATCCAGAAACTCCCGGCGCGTTGCCTGATCGTCCCGGAAGCTGCCCAGCATGCGGCTCGTCACCATGCTCACGCCGGGCTTACGGATGCCGCGGGTGGTCATGCATTGGTGCGCCGCCTCGATCACCACGCCCACGCCGCGGGGCTGCAACACCTCCTGAAGCGTGTTGGCAATCTGGGCGGTGAGGGTTTCCTGGATCTGCATGCGCTTGGAGAACACCTCCACAAGCCGTGCCAGCTTGGAGATGCCCACCACCCGGTCTGAGGGCAGATAGCCAATGTGTGCCTTGCCGATGATGGGAACGATATGGTGCTCGCAATGGGATTCCAGACGGACGTCCCGCAACACGATCATATCGTCATATTCGGCGGTTTCCTTGAACGTGGTGGTCAGGAAGTCCGCCGGGTCCTCCCGGTAACCGGCAAAGAATTCTTCATACGCGCGCACCACCCGGGCCGGCGTGTCGACCAGGCCTTCCCGGTCCGGATCTTCGCCCGCCCATTCAATCAGCGTGCGCACCGCCGCTTCTGCTTCAGCGCGGCTGGGCCCGTCATTGGTGTCCGGCGTTTCGTCCGCTAAAGGCTCATGCGCGAGCGTGTCTAGTGCTTCGTCCATCGTTCAATTGTCCTAAAGATGCCGGTTTCGTCGCAGCTTGCGATTCAGAAACGTAATGTTATAACATTGCAGATCACTTTCTCAAGTCAACAAATGCCAGGAGCTTGGCGGATGAACTATGTCCGCGAATTTGTCGAGGACGCCGCCATTGGCGTGAACGTGGTTGAACGGCCCGAAGATCTGGGCGGGTTTTTGGCGCCCGGGGTTGCTGCAGCGGTCTGGAATCGCGAGGTGGGCGTGGGGTTCCAGGCCTGGATTGATGCCATTCCGCCTGCCCAGCTGCCGTCCTGCCGCATGATCGTGAAGCCCGATGCGGTGTTTGATGCCGTGTTGGAAGTCTGCGATCAGGCCGCGATGCCGGACACTCCTTTGCGCGAGTGGTTCGTGGCCGATATTGCCCTTCTGGCGGCCAATTTCGCCCGCCTCACGGGAGCGCCCTATATGCGGGTGCGCCTTGACGTGGTCACCACCGATGCCTGCCGGAAGTTCCATCTTGATGCGGTCACGGCCCGCCTGGTGTGCACATATCGGGGCCCGGGCACCCATTATGGGATCGCGAGAGACGGCGCAGACCCCGATCCTGTGGACGCCGTTCCCACTGGCGCGCCCATCCTTCTGCGGGGCTCTTTATGGCCGGAGCCGCCGGTTTCCGGCCTTGTGCACCGCTCCCCTCCCATTGCCGGAACCGGCAAAACCCGGCTTGTGCTGGTTCTTGACCCTCTGGACCGGGCTCAAGAAGACGTCGCGTTGCCATAGAATAGACAAACGATGTTTGATAAACGGAACGCGCGCGTGTTCCGTTTTGCGCCCGAATCAAACAACAAGGATCAAGGCATGATGGTTCGCCGGCTGAGAGAGATGGGACTGTGCGCAGTTCTGGCTCTGGCGTTGGTTGTGCAGGTCTGGATGGCGGCGCCCGCCGGCGCCCATCCCCATGCATGGATCGATTTGCGCAGCACCATAGTGCTGAACGAGGCCGGCCAGGCGGTGGCGCTGGAACAGGAATGGCTGTTCGACGATTTCTACACCGCAGTGGCCACGGAAGCCTCCGGCAGCGCGGACGATAAAAAGACCGACTGGATGGAGCTGGCCAAGACGAACCTAGAGAGCCTGCGCGCATACGATTACTTTACGCAAGTTCTCTCCGACGGCAAGAAGTTGGCGCTCGGCACGGTGAGCGAATATGACAGCGAAGTGCGCGGCGGGCGGCTTTGGATGCGCTTTGTGGTGCCGTTCGAAAAACCTGTGGATCCAAAGGCCAACAATTTCACCTTCTCGGTTTTCGATCCCAGCTATTACATCGAGATCCTGCACATGAAGGGCGATGTGGTGGCGTTCAAGGGGCCCTCGGCCAATTCCTGCCGCGGGCACATCAACACGCCCACGCCCACAACCGAAATGCTGACGCTGGCGCAGGCCATTGATGACAACGCCAAAACCAACACCGGCCTAGGCGCCTTGTTTGCAGAAAAGGTCGACATCTCATGTCGGTAAGGATTGCGGCTCTGAAAGTTCCCCCCGTCGCCTGGCTTGCCGGACTGGCCGGGCTGGCGGTGCTCTTATTCGTGCTGCAACAGGGTGTGTTCAGCGCCCAGTGGTCCGCCATGGTTTTGGAGATCCAGGCCATTCAGCGCGACCTCCACAAGGAGCTTGCGGCTGCCCTGCGCGCCATTAAGGCGGACGGTGTCACGGCCGCCTGGAGCCTGGTGGCGTTGAGCTTCTTTTATGGGATCTTCCATGCCGCCGGGCCTGGTCATGGCAAGGTGGTGATTTCCACCTATCTTTTGACCCAGGAAAGCCAGCTGCGCCGCGGCATTGTGCTTTCCGTGCTGTCTTCGCTCACCCAAGGTGTCACGGCCATTGTGGCGGTGACGGGGTGTGTGACCCTGCTCGGCTTTTCCATGCGCCAGGCGCAGCGCACGGCCGGTGAGCTGGAAACCATCAGCTATGCCCTGGTGGCTCTGGTGGGATTGATGTTGATCGTGACGCGAGGCAAGCGATTGTTTAAGCGTCAAAAACCGGCCCACGCCCATGGACATAACCACGCACATGATCATGGCCACGGGCACGATCACTCTCATGGGCACGACCACTCTCACGACCATGACCATGACCATGCCCACGCCCACGCGCACGTACACGATGACGCCTGCTCAAGCTGCGGCCATGCTCATGGGCCCACGCGCGAGGAGCTGGACCAGCCTTTGTCCTGGCGCGGTCTTATCGGCATGGTGGCCTCCATAGGCTTGCGCCCTTGCAGCGGGGCCATTGTGGTTCTGTTGGTGGCCCACTCGCTCCAGCTGAGCTGGGCCGGAGTGGGGGCCGTGATTGCCATGTCCATCGGCACGGCGATCACCGTATCGGCGCTGGCGACCTTGTCGGTCTATGCGCGCACAACCTCGTTGCGCCTGGCCGAAGTGTTGCCCGGCCAGGGGAGCCGGATTGGCGTGATGATTGACGTTGCCGGCACAGTGGGCGGCGTGATCATTCTCTTGGCCGGCGTCATGCTGTTCCAGGCGGCGTGGACCGCGCCGGCGCATCCGCTGATGTAGGGCCTTCTATCTGACGACGAAAACGGCCGCCTTTGAGTGGGCCGCAATCTTTCCGCCATTGGATGGCCAGAGATAATCCACCAGCGACGGCACGTGGGAGGCCATAACCACAAGGTCGGCGCCCACTTCGTCCACCGCTCTTAGCAGAACATCATCCAGATCCGCCACGGGATCATGGCCAACGAATGTGCGCGCCGAGGCGGTGTGGCCGTTCTTGGCCGCCTGCTGTTCGGCGAATGCGGAGAGCTTCTGCTCGTACTCATCGAGGTTGTGGGCAACCTCGCTTGGCTGCGACGTGGCCACACCCACATAGCAGACCGGCGCCCCATATTGCTTGGAGAGATCTGATGCGACGGTGAGCGATTTCCCCAACTCGCCCGTGTGTGCCAGATCGACCGGAACCATTATCTGCTTGAACATAGCGCCCTCCTTTTCCGAACGGATACGAGCCTAGCCCAAAGAGCACCAGGGGCGTTTGACCGAAATCAATCAGGTGAGGGGCGGGTGCCACGGCGCACACGCAAAAGAAAAGCGGCCCCCCTTGGGGAGCCGCTTTCCGCGTCAATTGCTTAGATGACTTAAGCTCTTAGTAGTACACCTTCACCCGGTGGCAGCGGCGCTTGTAGATGGCTTTGTAGCGGTAGCCGTAGGAGTAGTGGTCCCAGACCTTGCGGTGGCCCACCTT
>JBCDIP010000056.1:0-10602 GCA_038748855.1 Pseudomonadota bacterium | reverse complement strand
TGGCAGGCGGCCTCCGCCCAGCATCGTGATGGCTGTGTCCTCGTAAATCTTGACCGCACGCACCAGGTCGTCCACCGGCACATACTCGTTGGGCTGATGAGCCACCGAAAGCTCGCCCGGCCCCAGCACAACACCCTCAGCGCCCACTGAGCGGAAATGCACCAAGTCGCAACCGCCCTGAAAGCCGCTGATATCCGAGGCAACGCCATTATGAGCAAGGCAGGCGGCCTGACAGGCGTGCACCACCGCATGGTTTTCATCGGTCTCGCTGGCCCCGCCGGTGGTGGGCACATAATCGATGATCTCCGCCCGAGTGCCGGCGTCCCGGCCCGCTGCCTCCACCAGATCGGCGATTGCTTGCTTCACGGCCTCTTCGTCTTCGCCAGGCACCATGCGCCGGTCGAGCAGAAAGTCGCAATGCTCCGGCACCACATTATCCGCGTGCCCACCATGGGCCCGGGTGAGGGTGAGGCTGGCGTTCCCGCATAGGGGATGGGAGGTGGCAGCCACGCGCTTGTGTTCCTCAACCACCCTGTCCAAGAACCGGGCCGATTTCAAAATGGCGTTCACCCCAAGATCCGGCATGCCGGAATGGGCGGTCTTGCCAAAGACGCGCACAAGAGGGCGCATGCTGCCTTTGTGCGCCGTCACTGTGGTGCAGGATGTCGGCTCGCCGATCATGCAATAGTCGATCTTCGGCGCGGTCTTCACATAGGTCTTGGCGCCCAAGCTCCCCACTTCCTCATCGGCCACGAACACGCCCAGCAATGTTCCCGACCACGTATCCTGCCCGGCAATCAGCCGGCGCATGGCGTCCAGCATGGCCACCAAGGGTCCTTTGGCATCGCAGGCCCCGCGCCCATAGAGCCGCCCGTCTGCTTCACGCAGGACGAACGGATCGCTCGACCAGCCATCGCCGGCGAGCACCACATCCATATGAGTGTTGAAAGCAAAGGTCGGCCCCGGTCCGTTCTCAAAGACGCCGACCACATTGGTCCGGTCATTACCCAGATCAATCGCCTCGGCCCGGCAGCCCATCTGTTGCATGAGGTCGAGGACAAAGTGTGCAGCGTCCCGCTCGCGGCCAGGCGGGTTCTGGGTGTCGAACCCCACCAGGCGGGCGAGCTCTTCCTTTAGGCGGGAGACATCGGGGGCAGAGCTCATGGGCGGCCAAGCTCGTTGGATTGGATGGGCGTGTAATCTGCCAGGGGCACATCGATGGGAGCAAGGGTGGGCCGGCCCAAAATGTCATCCGCAATCTTCTCCGCCATCATCATGATCGGCGCATTGGTGTTGCCGCTCACCACTTCCGGCATCACAGAGGCATCCACCACCCGCAGCCCCTCAACCCCATGCACCTTCAAGCGATGGTCGACAACGGCCGTCTCATCGGTGCCCATCTTGCAGGTGCCGGACGGGTGATAGCAGGTGACCGAGGACTGGCGCAGATAGTCCGTGATGTCGCTGTCGCTCTTCACGTCCGGGCCTGGGAAGAGCTCCTTGCCCCGGAACGGATCCATGGCTTTCCCGCTCATGCCCTCGCGCGTGCGTTTGATCGCATTGATCATCATGCGCAAATCTCCATCCGTGCTCATGCAGTTGGCTTCGATGCGCACCTGCTGGCTGGGATCGTTGGAGCGCAGGCTCACCCGGCCCCGGCTCTCCGGTCGGAGCGGGCACACGTGGCACTGGAAGCCGTGGCGGTCGGGAGGCGTGCGCCCATTGTCGTAAACCAGGATGGGCACGAAATGGTGCTGCAGGTCCGGCACCGCCGCATCCGGGCGTGATTTGATGAAGCATCCGGCCTCGGTGTGCATGGTGGCGCCGGCGCCCGTCTTGAAGAGGAAGTATTCAAGGCCGATCATCACGTTCTTGGGGAACCGGTCAGCCCCATAAAGCGTCACAGGCTGCTTGCACTCCCACTTCAGCGATGTGTTGAGATGGTCCTGCAGGTTTTCCCCAACGCCGGGCAGATCGGCCACCACGGGAACATCGTGCTCCTTAAGGTGCGCCGCCGGGCCGATGCCGGAGAGCATGAGAAGTTGAGGCGAGTTGATCGCGCCGCCGCAGATCAGCACATCTTCTTGCGCGCTGACGATGCAGCGCTCCGACCCTACGATCAGCTCAACACCCACCGCCCGGCCATGCTCAATCACGATGCGCGAGACCAGGGCGCTCGTGGCCACGGTGAGATTGGCCCGCGCCCGCACCGGCTTCAGGTGGGTCTCCGAGGAGCTCTGCCGCACGCCCTTCCAGATGTTCATATCGAACCGTCCAAAGCCCTCAAACTGATGGCCGTTGAAATCTTCCGACACAGGGAAGCCCGCCTCAGCTCCGCTTTGGATATAGGCCTCAAAGATAGGGTTCGGGTAATCGCCGCGGATCACCCCCACCGGTCCATCATCCCCGCGGTAGGCGTCGGCTCCCTCGCGGCGGCGTTCCAGCTTTTTGAAGTAGGGCAGCACCTCGCAATAGGCCCAGCCCGGCAAGCCCTGCCGCTGCCAGTTGTCATAGTCGGACGCATGGCCTCTGATCCACACCATGCCATTGATCGAAGACGACCCGCCCAGCACCCGGCCGCGCGGCCAGAACAAGGTGCGCCCGTTGAGCTCCGGTTCCGGCTCGGTTTCATAAGCCCAGTTGAAGCGGGTGCCGCGGAGCGGATAGGTGAGGGCGGCCGGCATGGAAAGCTGCCAGCTGCCATCTTCAGGGCCGGCCTCCAGCAGCAGAACCTGGCAGGCCTCATCAGCGCTCAACCGGTTGGCCAGGACGGCCCCAGCCGAGCCTGCGCCCACGATGATGTAGTCGTAGCCGCCTTTAAGTTTCTTATTGGAGGAGGTGAGGCCAAACATATAGACTTCCACATCACAACACCGGCCAACTATCTGGCCATTCCGCAATAAGTCAACGCAAATTGGAGGGCCAATGGGCCTCGGCGGCACGAAGGGAGAGGGCATGGAAGGCATGAACATCGTTCTGGCCGGCGGCAGTGGAGGGCTCGGCGCCAAGGTGGCGGAGCTGGCGGCTGAGCGCGGAGCAGCAGGCGTCGGCATCATCGATGTGAACATGACCGGTGCGCTGGATGTTTTGAAAACGTGCAAGGATTTCGGAGCCGAAACGGCTGTGGCCATTGCTGATATCAGCTTGTCGGAAGCGGCCCACGGTGCGTTTGATGAACTCGCTTCCAGCCTGGGCCGGATCGACACGTTGGTGAACCTGGCAGCGATTTATCCGCGAAAGCCTCTGCTGGAGATCACGGACGATGAGTGGGATGCGGAGAACGCGCTCAACATCAAGGGCACCTACCATCTGATGGTGGCCGCCGTGAAGCACATGAAGCAGCATGTGGACCCGCCCAATATTGCCGGGCGCATTGTCAACATCTCGTCCGTCGACGCCTTCAAGGCGCACCCACAGAATGCCCACTATGCCGCCACCAAGGCAGCCGTGGTGAGCCTCACCAGATCCTTTGCCCACGAGTTTGCTGCAGACCAGATCCTGGTGAACTCCGTGGCACCGGCCGGCATTGCCACTGAGAAAGCCAAGGCTGCCGGGTTTCTGGGCGAGCTGGCGGCGGCAAACCCGCTGAACCGGGCGGCTGAGCCCTCTGAGATGGCAGAGTGGGTGCTGATGGCAGGAGGCCCGCGCAACACATACATGACCGGAGAGAACATCATCGTCTCCGGCGGCTATATCTACGCATAAGGGAGGCGACAAAGATGCTGGACCAGGACCGCGAAATCTTCGACGTGGCGGACCACACCGAACACGTGACCTTCCAGAAGACCGACCGGCCTACGGCGACCGGATACCAGTTGCCTATGATCGTGCATGACCGCCTGGCCTTCAGCCCGGAGGAATATGTGCGCCGCTACGATGTGATCCAGGCGGCGATGGCACGCGAAGGTCTGGACGCCCTTTTGGTGCGCGGGCCGGAGAACATCACCTATCTCAGCGGCTATGAAACGCCGGGGTACTACAAATATCACTGCGTGGTGGTGCCAAAGGACGGCGAACCGGTGTTCCTGGTGCGCGACTTTGAGTGGATCAATTCGCCGGAATTCTCCTGGAGCACGAGGATCGCGAAAGTGTTCGACTGGGACCACCCGCCCAGCGTCACCGTGAATGTGCTCCGTCAGCTGGGCCTTACTGAAGGCAAGCGCATTGGCGTTGAGAAGCAGGGTTTCTTCTATACGGTCGACGAGCACGAGACCCTGCTGCGCGATTTGCCCGGCAACGACTATGTGGACGCCACCCAAATCCTCTGGGATGCCCGGATGATCAAGTCCGCCGAAGAGGTGGAGGTCATGCGCAAATCCGCCCGGCTGGTGGATATGGCCATGCATGCCGGTTGGGAGGCGGCCGAGCCCGGCGTCAGTGCTGATCAGGTGGGCGCGATCGTCAACAAAACGCTTCTGGAAAATGGTGGGGAGTATATGGGCCTTCCGCCCTTCATCCTGGCAGGTGAGCGCACTTGCCTGCCTCATCAGACAGGCGGGGCCAACCAGCTGGCCAAGGACGATCTGATGTATTTCGAAATCTCTGCCTCCAAACACCGCTACACGGCCGCCCTGATGCGCACGATCTTCATCGGCACCCCCACCGATGAATGGCGCCGCGCGGCCGATGCGGTCATTGGCGCTGTGGCGGCGGCTATGGACACGATCAAACCAGGCGCAACCCCTCACGAGGCAGACACCGCTGCCCGGGCGGTCACCCAGCGCGCCGGGTTCGGGGAGTATCACCGCAACCGGCTCGGCTATTCCATCGGCGTCAGCTACCCGCCGGACTGGGGCGAGGGCGAAATCATCTCGCTGCGCCAGGAAGAGCATCGGCCTCTGCAGCCCGGCATGACGTTCCACATGCCGCCGCTTTGCCTGAAGTACCGCGAATACGGCATCGGCTTTTCAGAATCGATCGTGGTCACCGAGACGGGCTGCGAGAAGCTCTCCGAGATCCCGTGCGAGATGGTGATCAAGAGTTAGGGGACGCGAACATGGCGCAGACAAAACTGAACTTCCTTAAGGCCGGCGAGGGCGACGGCACGCCAGTCCTGCTGGTGCACGGCTACACAGGCGACAGTCAGTCCTGGCGCTTGGTGGCCCCGCTCTTGGGCGAGGGGCGCAAAGTCTATTCCATAGACCTGCCGTGCCACGGCACCTCGCCCATTATCGCGCCTCAGAGCTTCTCTCACTTTGTGGAGATGGTGGCAGACGCACTTGCTGCAGAAGGCTTCGACCGCTTCCACCTGGTGGGACATTCGTTGGGCGGTGCTTTAGCCTTCGCCCTGTCTGAGGTGATGGCCGGCAAAGTGCAGTCACTCACCGCGGTGGCGCCTGCAGGTCTTGCCCCTGAAATGGACGGTGCATTCATAGATGAATACGTCACCGCGACCACGCCGGAGGCGATCAAGGTTTGGCTGCAGCGTATCGTGGGGCGCTCATTCATGCTGCCGGATGGGCTTGCCGAGTTGATCGCCGAAAAGCGCAACGATCCAAAGCGGATCCAAGCACAGCTCGCCATTGGACGGCTGTTCTTTCCAGCCGGTGTTCAGGACATCGACGTCACCGAGCAAATGAACAAGGTCTCCGTGCCGGCTAAGATCATCTGGGGCAAACAAGACAGTCTCATTCCCTGGCAGCATGCGCTCAAGGCGCCGCCGCGCATCGGCCTTCACTTTCTGCCAGGGGTGGGGCACATGCCGCCTGTAGAGGCGCCAGACACAATCAGCGATGTGATCAAAGAAACTATCACAATCGCAGAAGCTTGACCGGAAGCTATGCCTGCAATATCGGCCGCCACTCTTTGCGGGGCAGATGAACGGTCCCCCCGGCGCGTTTCGTGTCCAGAAGGAATGATTGCAGCATATCCCGCTCCTGCACCCGGTGTACGCCGAGCTTCTTCAGCGCCAGAGCGGCCACGCACTTGGCCAGCGCGATCGGTCCCCGCGTTGACGTTGAGCGTGGTGTGACGCCCAGCAACCGGCGCATCAGCCCGTTGGTGTAATAGACGCCATATTTGCGCTGGGCGTCCGGCGTGAAATAGTCCGTGGTGATGGAGACATTCAACCCGTCCAGATTATCGACCCGGTGAGGTGCATTCTGCGGCCAGCTGACCGCATCGCCCGGTTCCAGATCGATAATGCGTGCTTCTGCATCCCAGGCAGGATCATAAGCGATTTCTTCTTCGCTCTCTCTGAGCACCACGCCCTCCAAGACCTGATCCGGCAGGTGCTGAGGACTATCGGCATCGTAAAGCCAGAACCGCTTGCGTCCTCGCACATGCCATAGAGCCACCATAGGGATGTCTGCATGGTAGAGCACCCGCGCACCTGGAGAGGAAATCAGCAAGCTTGAGGTTCTGCGCCGCGAAGCACAGGCCGGATTACGGGTCTCAATCTCATCGAACGCCCCGTTCACCAGAGCCTCATACTCAGGGGCCACCAGATCCAACCGACGCAAGCACAACCAAAGCCGGCCCTCGCGCACGGCTTTCAGCACGAAGGCGCCTGATGCACCGTTCAGATCTCCATTGTGCCATTCCAATCCATCGGCGGAGTGGGTGGTGGTGGTGATCATGTAGTATTCGCGCGGATACCGATCGATGAGCGCGGCCAGCTTTTCATCGCTGAACAGGCCGCTCTCGGCGAAGTCATGCCGGCATTGAGACAGACCCTGCCCAAAGGCCTGATCCTGGCCGTCTTTAAAGGTTAACCGCCCCCGTTGACGTATTCCAGCTGCGCCCATGGCCGCCTCCGTACGTTTGAAGATGTTGCCTGCTCACGCAATTCTCACGAACCCGTGAAGCAACTCTTCCGTGCAAGGAGCATGCCAGTGATCAAGGCTCTCCGTCGCCGATCTCTTCTTTGCGCTTGGCCACATAGGCCTCTAGCTCTTCCATCCTGTCTTCGGAGAGGAAGGGTTGCTGATACTCGCTAAGAGCCTGTTGCCAGAGCTCTGTGGCGCGCTCTGTAGCGGTTTTTGAGCCGGCCAACTGCCAGTTTTCATGGTTCTGCCAATCGCTCAGCAGGGGCTCATGGAAGGCGGTGCGGTAGCGCTGCATGGTGTGGTCGCAGCCGAAAAAGTGTCCGCCGGGGCCCACCTCGTCGATGGCCTCTAGGGCAAACTCATCGTCCGAAAAGGACACAGGCTCAAAGAACTTTGCCATCATCTGGAGCATTTCGACGTCCACGATGAACTTCTCATAGGACGCCACCAGTCCGCCTTCCATCCAACCTGCGGCATGATAGATCAGGTTGCCGTGGCACAGACAGGCGCTCCACAGGGCCATCTGGGTTTCATAGGTGGCTTGGGCATCCACAATGTTGGAGGCATTACAGGCGCTGGTCCGGTGGGGCAGGTTGTAGCGCCGGGCGAGCTGGCCGCCGGCGAGGTTGGCCCAGGTGTTCTCCGGCGTTCCAAAGGCCGGCGCACCGGAGCGCATGTCCACATTGGAGGTGAAGCTGCCATAGACCACCGGCGCGCCGGGGTTGGCGGACTGGATCAGCGCGATCGTCAGCAAGGCTTCTGCGTTCTGTTGAGCAAGCGCCGCTGGCACGGTCACCGGCGTCATGGCACCCATCAGAGTAAAGGGGGTGACGATAACCGCCTGGCCCAGCTCAGCCAGGGTCGTTGCAGCATCCGACATTTCTTCGTCCAGCAGCCGCGGAGAATTCACCGAGATATTGGTGATGGCGCTGGGCGAGCTTTCCAGCTCCTCCAGACTGATCCCGCGGGCGATCGCCAGCATCTGCGCAGCATCGCGCACTCGGCCACTGCCGATGGACATGCTGGAGAATACTTTGTCATTGTACTTGATGCACGCCAGGTAGGTGTCCAGGTGGCGGGTGTTCACGGCCAGATCCACCGGCGCAATGGTCTGGTTGCCGTAGAATGTGATGATGTTGAAGCACTGGGCGAGCTTCACCAGCTCGCAATAGTCCGAAAAGTTACCCTGGCGGCGCCCGCGCACCATGTCGTGCACGTTAGGCGGGCCAGACACCATGCCGAAGTTCAGTGTGTTGCCGCCCAGCTCTAGGGCGTGGTCCGGGTTGCGCGGCGTGAGAGTAAATTTTGCCGGGGCCTTAGACACCAGATCCATGACCAAAGCGCGGTCCATCTTGACCATCTGCTCGCCGTCATCCACCTCCGCGCCGACCGCGGCCAAGCGCTTGCGCGCATCGGCGCTCAGAACCTTCAGGCCCTGCTCTTCCAAGATGCGCATGGACATGTGGTGGATCTTCTCCAACTGATCCTCAGACATGGGATCAAGCGGGGGAAACTTGTTTCGGATCACGCTGTAGGGGCGTTGACGATCAAGCAGGCTAGAGGAGGGGGTGTCCCGGGAGGTCTCTCGCCGGGAGGAGGATCTGCGTCGCCGCGTACGATCAGACATGCCAGTGGACTGCCTTCGTTTGTTGTCGCCGTTCACTCTATTCGGCTCACAACCAGAGTTTGCCCACCAATCGGACGCGTTGCCACCAAAAACGACATCGCGGTGAATCAAGAATTTTCACCGTGGATGGACGTCACTTTCCGCCTAAGCCTTTCTTGTGACCAGAGAAAAGCCGGATTACACTTTTATCAAACCACGCGTGGACGTGGACAAAAGGGAGAGCGGGATGAAAGTTTTGATTACCGGCGGTATGGGCTTTATCGGTCAGCGGCTGGCGGCCGAGCTGCTGGAGCGGGGCACCTTGACGGGGGCGGACGGCGAGCAGACTGAGATCGATGAGATTGTTCTCTTCGATCAGACCAAGCCTAAGGCCCGTCCTGGTTGGTGCACCGACAAGGTGAAGATTGAGGCGGGCGACATTTCAGACAAGGCGACCGTAGATGCCTTGTTCGACCGCGATGATATTTCAGTCTTCCATCTGGCGTCTGTGGTCTCCGGCGGCGGGGAGAAGGATTTCAACCTGGCGCTCCGGGTCAATCTCAATGGAGGCTTACACATCTTCGAAGCCACACGCGCCTTGAAGGGCCTTCCGCGCATCGTGTTCTCCAGCACCCTTGCGGTCTATGGCGGTGATGGTATGCCGGACAGCGTGGGTGATTTTACCAAGCAGAACCCGCAGACCACCTACGGCATCACCAAAGCGGCCTGTGAACTGTTGGTGAATGATTACACCCGTAAAGGTTTCTTCGATGGTCGCACCGCGCGCCTGCCCACCGTGATCATCCGGCCGGGCAAGCCCAACGCGGCGGCCTCGTCTTTCGTCTCAGGGCTCTTTCGTGAACCGCTGAACGGTGAGCCTATGGCGTTGCCGGTGCCGACCCACACGGTGATGCCGGTGATTGGCTATAAATCCATCGTGGCCTGCCTCATCGCCTTGCACGAGCTGGACGGTGCGCGGCTGGGCCGTGATCGTGCAGTATTACTGCCGTCCCACACGGTGAGCGTTCAAGAGATGATCGAGGCGCTCAAGCGTGTGGCCCGCGGACGCAAGCTGGGCGAGATCACTGTTGAGGTGGATCCGTTCATCGAGGAAATCGTGCGCAGCTGGCCCACCGATACCTATTTCGACCGCGCCTCCATGCTTGATCTGCCGCTGGAAAAGAGCCTGGATGAGATCGTGGAATGCTACATCGAGGACTATGTGGACGGAAACTGGGGCGCTTAAACGTGACGCGAACGCACCAGCGGATGCCGTTTGTGTTCTTTGCACCCGGGCTTCGCTGAGATTATCCTGCGGCATTCAACTCGTTTTGGGTGGAGCCCAGCCATGAATATGTTCGATGCCAAACACCTGGCAAAAGTCCGCGAACCGGTCGCAACGGCCCGCGGTCTTCCAAATGCTTTTTATGCCGACGCCGAAGTGTTCGACGCTGAAAAGCAAGCCCTGTTCGCCGCCAACTGGGCCTGCATCGGCTTTGCCAGCGATGTGCCTAAGCCAGGCGATGTGAAGCCGATTGAGTTTCTGGGCCAGCCCTGCGTAATCGTGCGCGGCAGAGATGATGTGGTGCGGGTGTTTGAGAATGTCTGCCGCCACCGGGGCATGATCCTGATTGACAAGCCAACGCGCACCAATGGGGTCATCCGCTGCCCTTACCATTCCTGGTGCTATGGCCTCGACGGCAGCCTGCGCACCACGCCTCATGTGGGCGGACCCGGCCACAATCGTCATGATGCTCTGAAGCGCGACGATCTGGGCCTTAACGAAATCCGCTCACATGTGTGGATGGAAATGGTGTTCGTGAACCTCTCCGGCCGGGCAGATCCCTTTGAGGAGTATGCCGGTGCCCTTGTGGACCGCTGGGCGGAGTTTTCCAGCCGCTCCCTTCACCATGGCGGGCCCACATCATCCTTCAAGCTTGAAGTCGCCTGCAACTGGAAGCTGGCCGTGGAGAATTATTGCGAAAGCTATCACCTGCCCTGGATCCACCCGGGCCTCAACAGCTACTCGCGTCTGGAAGACCATTACAACATCGTGGAGCCGGGCCAATACTCAGGCCAGGGCACGGTGGTCTACAATCCAACCCTGGAAGACGAGGGCAAAACCTTCAGCGATTTCGAAGGCCTCAGCAGCAAATGGGACACCGGTGCGGAGTATATCGCCTTGTTCCCCAACGTTTTGTTGGGGGTTCACCGCGACCACACCTTCGC
>JBCDIP010000055.1:0-10646 GCA_038748855.1 Pseudomonadota bacterium | reverse complement strand
ATGGGCGTTTTGTTCATTGAAGCGCTGAGCGCTGATCCGGACAAGCAGGCCTGGGTATACCCGTTAGGCGACAACAGGCGGCGCAAGGAGATCCGCTCGCCGTTCCTGCGTCATCCCTTGGTGATCTGCTAGCGGAGGGGCATCGCTTTGGCCTATAAGGTTGGGCCATGAGCAATGCAACACGCCAAGACGCCATCTCCTTGTGGGACCACTCGGCCGCCGAACGCGCAGAATATGCGGCGCTGGACGGTGATGCATCGGCGGATGTGGCTATTATCGGCGGCGGGTTCACCGGCGCTTCGGCTGCGCTCCACCTGGCTGAGCAAGGCGTCAGCTGCATTGTGGTGGAAGCTCAGAAGATCGGGTATGGCGGCTCCGGGCGCAACGCCGGCATGGTCAATGCCGGGCTATGGCTCCCTCCGCAGGATATCGCCGCAAAACTGGGTGAAGCGGCCGGCAGCAAACTGGTCAAGGAACTGGGCGAAGCGCCGGAACTGGTGTTCTCGCTGATTGAGCGCCATCAGATGCAATGCGAAGCCGTGCGCCGGGGCACGCTTCATGCGGCCAAGTCCGCCTCCGGAGCGGCCGATCTGGCCCGGCGGGCGGAGGCTTGGAAGCGTCTTGACGCTCCGGTGGAGCTGCTGGATGCGGGCGAGACGGCCAAACGGGTCGGCACAAACGCTTTCCATGGCGCATTGCTTGACCACCGGGCGGGCTCCATCAACCCCATGGGCTATGCGCGGGGCCTGGCGCGGGCGGCGGCCAATGCGGGCGCGCGCATCCACACCGGCACCCGGGTGAATGCGCTGGAGCGTCAAGGAAACACGTGGCGCCTTCAAACCGGCCACGGCACGGTGAGCGCGCCCTCGGTGCTGCTGGCCACCAACGGCTATTCCGATACTCTTTGGCCGAAGCTCTCCACGGCGTTCAGCCCGATCCATTATTTCCAGGTGGCCACGAAGCCTCTGGGCCCTGAGGGCGATGAGATCCTCCCGGGCCGCGAGCCGTTGTGGGACACCGGCACCATCATGACCTCAGTGCGCCGCGACGCGTTCGGCCGGCTCATCGTGGGCTCCATGGGCCAGCTCTTTGGGCAAGATGCCGCCCTCTCGCGGCGGTGGGCGCGCAAAACCATCCGCCGGCTGTTTCCGGCTTTGGGCGATGTGGAGCTTGAAACTTGGTGGCATGGCCAGATCGCCATGACGGCAGATCACCTGCCCCGCCTGTTCCGCCTGGCCCCGGGGCTTTATGCGCCAACCGGATATAACGGCCGGGGCATCGCACCGGGCACGGCCTTTGGCCGGGCGCTGGCCCACTATCTGGCCGGAGGGCCGGAGGAAGCCCTCCCGCTCAAGATCACGGAGTTTACACCCGAACCGTTCCGCGAACCCAGGCGCGTCGCCATGGAGCTGGCGTTCAAGGCTTATCGGTTGATGGTCTCGGTTTAGCGGACACGGCTTTCACGCTCTCTTTGACCGTCGGCCCCGCTCCCTATATCCGTCATCCCCGCGAAAGCGGGGACCTTCTGGGCCAAAGGGACGGTGTGAGTTATGGGCCCTCGCGTGCGCAAGGGCGCGGGGGATTGCCGGTTCCGCGTCCTTGCGAACGCGAGGACCTACTGAGCCAAACAGAACAGAGCCCTAGCTCTGCGCCTGCCACACTGTGGGGAACCACTCTTCCGGCATGGGGTCACCCATAGCCAGCGACAGGCCCATTTCCGTGAACGGAGGAGAGAGCTCGTGCGGGCGGTCGACGAAGCGTACATCCTCCCCCATATACCGGAAGCTCACCGCCCGGCGCCGGGTGCCCGTCTGGTTGGGTGGGGCGTTGTGCAGAGTATGATAGTCAAAGGCGATAGCATCCCCCGGCTCCAGATCAAAGCTGCGCAGCCGGTCGGCATCGCGCGCCTCATCGATCTCCGGGAACGGCTGATAGGTGCTGGTGTCGCCCTCCAACGGCTTTAAGGTCTTGAAGCGACGGGGCATATAGGTGGTCTGACCCTGGTGGCTGCCGGCCAGAAAATGCGGGCACACTTGCGCCGACACCGGATCCAACGGCACCCAGATGCTCACGGTCTGGCTGCCGTCCAGGCAGTAGTAAGGCAAGTCCTGATGCCAGGGCGTCGCGCTGGAGTTGCCGGGCTCTTTGACCAGCACATGCTCGTGAAAGAGCTGCACCCGCTTTGAGCCCATGAGCTCACCGGCAATGGCGCCAAGCTGGCCGCCCTCACCAACCTCACGGAAGGCCGGAAAGCGCTGCCAGTTCACATAGTCGCCAAAGTAGGCCCCCGATCCTTCATCGGCATGGTTCTTCCCGTGCGGCCCAGGCGAGGCCATGTTGCCGTCGATTGCCTCAGCCAGCCGGGCCCGCCAGGCCTCATCCACCACGCCGCGCAGGACGGTCACCCCTTCGGTGCGAAACGTTTCCACTGTGGCGCTGTCAACCTGTCCCATCTGCTTCATCACCTTCTCTTTGTCTCTCTGGGTCTATCCCAGCCTCAGCTCACGGAAGAATGCGGTCACTTCTTTGGCCAGGGCTTCGGGCTGTTCGAGAGCAGCGAAATGCCCGCCGCGCTCCATCACCGTCCATCTTCTTATGTCCGAATACATCAGCTGGGCAAGAGATCGCGGTGGTTTTAAAATCTCAACTTTGAACTCCGCATAGCCCACCGGCACGTCCACCGTCTCCCCCACCGGAATGGGCCAGTCTCCATGAAGGCGCGCATAGTAGGGCCAGAACGATGAGGCGATGGCCCCGGTGAACCAATAAAGCGAGATGTTGGCGAGGATCCGGTCCCGGTCAAACGCATTTGCCAAATCGCCATCACAATCCGACCAGCGCCAGAACTTTTCAACGATCCAGGAGGCCAGCCCCATTGGGCTGTCGTGAAGCGCTAGGGCCAGCGTGTCAGGCCGCGTGCCTTGGATCCACTGGTAACCGGTTTCCTCGCGCAGAAATTCGCGGAGCTCGTTGTAATAGACCTTCTCAGCTTCTGTGGGTGAAGCGGCCGCTTTCGGGTTGCGGGTGAGCGGCAGAAGGTTGAGATGAATGCCGATGAGACGCTCCGGCCGCACATAGCCCATGCGGGTCGCTGCGAACGAGCCCCAGTCCCCTCCTTGGGCGGCGAAGCGCTCATAGCCCAACACCTCTGTCATCAGATCGGCCAGACAGTCGGCAATCTCCTCAATGCTGAAGCGCCGCTGGCCTGGTGCGAACGACAGGCCGAACCCCGGCAGCGATGGCGCTACCACAGTAAACGCATCCTCAGCCCGCCCACCGAAGCGTTCCGGATCGGTGAGCCGGGGGATGATTTCCAGAAACTCAAACACCGACCCCGGCCAGCCATGCATGAGCAGCAGCGGCATGGGGTTCGGGCCTTTGCCTTCCACATGCAGGAAGTGCACATCGATATCATGCAGCGGCACTTTGAATTGGGGGAAGCTGTTGAGCAGCGCCTCGTGAACGCGCCAGTCAAACCGATCGCGCCAATGGGTGGTGAGCCCGGCCATATGGTCAACCGATGATCCGTACGCCCACGGATCACCTGGCGTGCGTTCCAGAAACCGCGCGCGGGCAAGGCGCTCTTTCAGGTCGGCGATGTCTTCGTCCGGCACGTGCAAGGTGAAGGGTATGGGCTCAACGCTCATGGTTCACATCTTTGCCTTTTGTTTCTTGCGGAGATGATGGGTCAATGCCAGGGCCACGCAATGGCGCAGCGGCTCTTCCGGCAAAGCTGTGTCGATGTTGAGGAGGATCGCCCGCTTGCCATCAAACTGCAGCTCATCTTTATAGAGCTCCTTGAACAACGGGACGAGACCGGACTGACAATGGAAGTAGACCGCATAACTGTCCGGCCGCTTCCTGACTTGATCGATCCGGATGGTGGACCCACTCCTGGTATCTGGCGTCAGGTAGCTGGGCTGCCCCCACTTCAAGGTCTCATCCAAAGGTCCGACCCCATCGGTTGCACGGGCCGTTTCAAAAATCAGTGTACGGAGCGACAACAGTTTCTCGCGCACAAGTTCAGGGTAACCTTCAAACACCGCCTCCACACTCTTGTCGGCAAACTGGTCTTGATCCATGATCCTGTCCGGCCCCGTTGGCTTTCATCACTATATCTCAAGACCACACGCAAATGACACCGCCCGCGCCCCGATATTTTGAGTGTTTCACCGCCAAGCCGGGTGGCGGCAATCCGGTTGCTCTTCTTACCGACACGCCCGGCCTCTCTGAGGTCGAAATGCAGGGTCTCGCGCGGGAGATTGGCGCACCGGCCACCTGTTTTTGGTCGCTTGCAGCCGAAGATCACGTGCACGCACGCTTCTTCTCGGCCCGCAGCGAGTACCAGATGTGTGGTCACGCGGTGATCGGGCTTTTCACTTTGTTGCTGCAGGAACAACGTCTGAACCAAGACGGGGTTTGGCACCTGACCACACCCGCCGGAACCACACGCGTATACGTTGTACCCGGTGGTGACACGGGCCCGCTGATCATGCTGGACTTCCCCCTACCCAGCTTTTCACCACTGAGCCCAGGGTCCACTGGACTAGTCGACGTTCTTAAGATTCCACTTGAAGTCATTTCTGGCGGAATTCCGGTGCAAACGGCCCTTGCAGATTTCCGGCACCTTATGGTTAATATAACCTCACCAGACACCCTCGCAGGGTTGGTCCCAAGCTTTGATGACATCCGGAGATTCTGCAAGGCTGAGGGCATAGACAGCTTGGCAGTGTATGCGTTCGAGGGCACCGCCAAGGTTCAAAACTTCTGGGTGCGCGAGTTTTGCCCCCTCATTGGCGTAGATGAGTCCGCAGCCGGCGGCACCACCAATGCCTCCCTCGCCTGCCTGCTCGCAACGAAGGGAGTTTTAGGCACTGAGGACGATGAAATCGTCCGTTGCATCGCCCATCAGGGCGCCTCCCTAGGGCGCCCAAGCATGATCCACTGCGAGGTGGCAAAATCAGGCGGCAAAGTCACAGGCGTTCGCGCGGGAGGTTCTGCGGTGGAGGTCTCAACACTCAGCTGACCCGGTACGTCTCCATCGCGCGGTCATCGAAGGTCACGCCAAGACCGGGCACAGCAGGCAGCGGCAGGTGTCCATCAACCGGCATCATCCGGTCCGTACACAGATGATCCAGGTCACCGGCCAGCTCGGGGAAGTACTCCGTCAGCCCCAGATTGGGAATGCCGGCAGCTGCATGTGCGGCGACCGCTGTACCCAACGCCATGGAGTTGTAGTTATGCGGTGAAACCGTCACCAGGAAAGGCTCTGCCATTGCCGCGATCTCGCGCAACTCGATGAGACCCGTTGCGGCCACGTCCGGATTGATCATGCTGACGGCCTGTACCTCCAGCAGCTCGCGGAACTGCCAGCGCCGGGCCAGGGTCTCGCCCATCATGAGGGGTTGGCGCACCTGTTCGCGCAGTGTGCGCAGCGCGCCCGGGTGACTTGGCGCGAACGGATCTTCCACCCAAGCCAGATCAAACGGCTCCAGCGCCAGGCAGATCTCCCGCGCGCGGTCGGGCGTCGGCTGGCGCCACAGATCAACCGCCAACTGAACATCAGGGCCGATCGCATCACGCAGCGCCCGCGTTTTGTCCACGCCCTGTTGCAAGCTTTCACCAGAGCGGAACGGATAAAACTTCACCGCCTTAAATCCCGCCTCCACCTGCTCGGCCGCCTTGTCGGCAAGCTCAGTGTCGCTGCGCGCATGGTTGGAAAAGATGTTCGCATAGAGGGGAATGTTCGCGTGCACCGCACCGCCCAAGAGCTCATAGACCGGCCGGCCGAGCGCTTTGCCGTAAGCGTCCCAGAGCGCCAGCTCAATCGCCGCCGCCGCGCCATAGAGATCCATTCCACCGGGCTGCTCTGCAATGCCGTGGAAGGCCATATGAGCCAGCAAACGCATGGAGCTTGCGTCTCGGCCAATGAGCTGCTCGGACAGGACGGCAATGAGCGGAGGCAGGGCATGCTCGCGAGAGAGGAGGCTGTGCCCCTCTCCCCATCCCACCACGCCAGCAGACGTCTCAAGACGCACAAACACATGGGCTTTGCGCCGGCACCACGCCTCGGGCCGCTCATCGCTGGGCACCAGATAGGTGTCTATCTTGTCGATCCGGTCTGCCATCCGGTCACGCCACGTCTTCAACGTTCTGGAAAAAGATGCCGTACTGCGCCTCGTAGACTTCCCGCGCCTTCGCGAGATCGCTTGGGTGGAACAGGCCGCGCGGGCGCTCTAACAGCTCAAACCGGCCACTGGGATCTTCTCCAGCCACCAGCATGGCGTAGTCGCGCGCCGCATCCGATTGGCTCATATCAGGAGTGATGTAGCGCAAGGCGAGCCCGATGCGCCGGTCATCGGAACGGTTGGGATGAGAGGCGTGGAAGAGATTGCCGTGATGCAGCGAGAAGGCGCCTGCCTCCAGCACCGCCTCGGTGGCATCTGCCTCATCCACCTCAACCGCCAGCTCCTGATTGCGCGAGAGCATGTTGGTCTCATCATCGGTGTCCACATGGCTCACCTTTTTGAGGTGCGAGCCAGCCACAAACCGCATACAGCCATTCTCCACCGTGGCCTGCGTGATGGCCACCCAGGCCGTTACCTCCGAGGAACCGCTGAGGCCCCAGTAGTGCAGATCCTGGTGCCAACTCACATAGTCAGGCGTTTGCGGCTCCTTGATGAAGATAGAGCAGTTCCAGAGGAGCACGTTAGGGCCCAGAACGGCTTTCACCGCCTCGATGATGTGCGGGTTATGCGCCACATCATCCACCCAGGGCGTCACCATGTTGGGATAGGCGGCATAGAGCGTCTTCACCTCGTCTGAGCTGTTCGCCACCTGGCGCTCCACCTTCTCCATCTCGGAGCGGATGGCAGCTGCCGTCTCGCGCGTGAAGGCGCTGAAGGGAAAGACAAACCCGTCGCGGTCATAAGCTTGAGCGATTGCGCTCTGAGATGGAGCTTGTGCCAGATCCATGGCCTGGGTCTCCCCTTGAGGTTTCTGCCTTTGACCATAGCGCGATAACACTTGATGGCCATGCCTTTTTGCGCCTAGGCTCAAAGGCTCCCCTCGCGCGCCCCAAGGATGCCGGCAAGCGCGAGCGGGTGGATGGGAACCTTGCCGGCCTGGGAATTGGCTCTTTGCGCCGTATCTATCTTCCTGTTCTGCTGGAGAACGTGGACCGCTCGCAAGCCGGCGGCTTCGTGGTTCTGTTCACCCTGGAGAGCACCTGCCGCGCCTTGCTGATGACCATTGTGCCGCTCCAGGCCTATACGCTGCTGCAAAGCGCGCAGCTGGTTTCGGTCACCTATTTGGCGGTGAGCCTCACCGGGCTCGTGGCGAGCCTCGGTCTGCCCATCGTCATGCACCTCATCCCGCGGCGTTACATGATGACCATCGGTGCCCTCACCTACATGGCCTCTGCCAGCTTCCTGGCCACTGGCACGTTGCCCGGGCTGATCACCGGGCTGGCGTTACAGATCTCGGCCACGGCCATACTGGAGGTCACCATCAATCTCTATCTTTTGGACCACATACCGCGCAAAGAGCTCAACACGTTTGAGCCCCGCCGCCTGCTTTGGTCGGGCCTTGCCTTCGCCGCCGGTCCCTGGCTTGGCGTTTATCTGCACGAAAACGTGGCCAACGGCCTCACCTACATCGTGGTGACCTTAACGGCGGCTCTGATGCTGATTGCCTTCTGGAAACTCCGCCTCGGCGACAGTGTCTCCATTCAGCCGGCGAAAGGCCCGCCGCCCAACCCCATTAAATACATTCCCCGCTTCATCAATCAGAAGCGCCTTGTGCTGGCCTGGACGCTGGCTGTGGGCCGCAATGGATGGTGGCTGATGTTCTTCGTCTACACGCCCATCTTTGTGACGCAATCAGGCTACAGCCCGGAACTTGGCGGTGCCCTCGTCTCGCTCGGCGTCCTGCCCATGATCTTTGTGCGCCAGTGGGGCAAGATCGGCCAGAAGATCGGGTTGAGGAAGCTGCTCATGGGGGCTTATGCCGCCACAGGCGTTATCTCCATCGTGGCGGGCCTCAGCGGCGAATGGGCCATCGCCACCATGTTCTTCATTGTGTTCGGCGCCTTTCTCGCCACCATGGTGGACGGAGCTGGGAATGTGCCTTTCTTACGCGCCGTGCACCCGCATGAGCGGGCGGATATGACCTCGGTCTACACCACCTATCGCCATGGGACGTCCTTGTTCACGCCGGGCCTTTTCGCCGCCGTCTTGGCCGTGCTGCCGCTCAACTTCGTCTTCATCAGCGGCGGGTTAGCGACCATCGGCATGGCCTGGCTTTCCGGCTTCTTGCCCAAGAGGCTCTAAAGCATGGCCAGCGCAGAAGAGACCGGCCCGCACAAATCTTCCCATAAGCTCACCGTCTGGGCCGTACTGATCATTTTCGGCGCTATGTGGGGGCTCACGTTCACCCTCATGAAGATCGCCGCAGAAGATGGCGCTCACCCTCTTGGGCTGTCGTTCTGGAACGCCGCGTTGGGCGCTGCCGGCCTTCTGGCCATCAACGTGCTGCGTCGGCGCCCGGTGCCCTTAAAGCCGCGCTATCTGAAGTTCTACGCCATCACCAGCATCCTGGGCACATCGGTTCCCGGCACCGCCTATTTCTATGCGGCCATCCACCTGCCGGCGGGGGTTCTGTCCATCTCAATTGCCGCTGTGCCCATGCTGACCTTCATGGCCGCAGCGGCACTTGGGATCGACCGTTGGTCCATGCTGCGGGCTGCCGGCGTGCTGCTGGGCATTGTGGCCGTCTGCCTGATCGTGCTGCCGAAAACCGCCCTGCCCGATGCCAGCGCGGCGCCCTGGATGCTGGCCGCGCTCTTTGCGGCGGCCTGTTACACCGCGGAGAACATCTATCTCACCTTGCGCCGGCCCGCCGAGATCGACCCGTTCACGCTGCTCATCGGCATGTTCACCTTTGCCGCGCTCATGCTGATCCCGGTGGTCTATCTCGCCGATGCCTTTGTCCCTTTGAACTTCCCGCCTGGCCGTGTGGAGTATGCCATCTTCCTCATGACTGCCATCAATGCGGCCTCCTATGGTGCGTTCATCTACCTGGTGGGCAAGGCCGGCCCGGTCTTTGCCAGCCTCATGGGCTATCTGGTGACCTTGTCCGGGGTGGCCTGGGGCATGCTGATTTTTGCCGAAGTCCACTCAGGCTGGATCTGGGCCGCCCTGGCGGTGATGATTGCCGGTCTTGCGTTGGTGCAGCCGCGTGAAGCTGAGGATGGGTCCTCCTAAAGAACCGCGCCCTTGCGAACGCGAGGGCCCATAGCTCACACCTTTCGGTTGGCAAAGAAGGTCCCCGCTTTCGCAGGGACGCGGGACAGTGCAGATCACCCCCGCAACTGCCCGGCCGTCTCCTCGGTGACCGTGAACACCGCCGCAGGCTCCGACACCCCGCGCACGTCAATGCGCCCGATTTCGTGGAACTGCACCTGCGGCAAGTGCGAAACCGTGGTGCTGTCCACCATAACCTGAGTGCCATAGTCCTTGTTCAAGGTCTCCAGCCGGGCAGAGAGATTGACCGCCTCTCCATAGAGCGAATAGGTCTGCCGTCCCCCGCCGCCCACGCTCCCGGCGATCACCTGGCCGGTCGCGATCCCAGCGCGAATGGAAAGCTGCTGATCATTAAAGCTGCGCGCGCCCGTCAAATCCACAATCTCCAAGGCAGCCCGCACAGCCTTGGTTGCATGTTCGGGGTCCTTGGCCGGAAGGTTGAAGGTGGCCATAATGCCATCGCCGATAAACTGGGTCACCACCCCGTCATGGCTGTTGATGATGGTGGTGGCCTCATCGAAAAATGCGTTGAGCACGCCCACCACCCGGCGCGGCCCGCTGGCCTCTGTCATGGAGGTGAAACCCGCCACATCGATGAACAAGACCGTGGCCGTGCCCTCCACCGGCTCCAGCAGCCCGCGGTCGGAAATCAAGGCATCGGCAATGGTCTTGGGCACATATTGGCCGAACACATCAGACAGGGTGCGCTGTTCCTCGGCCAGCTCCAGTTGCCGGCGCACCGTCCGCCTGGCGCGCCACATCACGGCGGCAATCAACGAGGCCACCAGGAAATAGGCCAAAGATTCCTGGATGCGGCTCCCAGTTGCCACAAAGTTGGGGTTCAGGAAGGTCGATAAGAAGTGCTCGGTGGTGGGATTAGGCCCCACATCGCGCCATTCAAGGGTCTCCGGCATGTCACGGATGGCATAAAAGAAGGCGCTGAGCCATCCGGCCACCACCGCCACGCCCGACCACAACACCAACCCCGGTGAGAAACTGAACGCGGCCACAGCCATAATGAGGAAATAGAAGGGAAAGACCGCGTTGCGGAACAGGATCGACTGGGGCACATCGACCGTGTCGAAAATGGGCTGGGTGGCCATCAGGTAGGACAGAATGGCAATATCGAGGGTGAGAAACACGTATTTGATCCACGGCCGGTCATAGCGCGAGCCAATCAGCAGATAATGGATCAGGCCAAGCCCGGCAAAGCCGGCAATCCCTAGGCCCAGCATGAGGGAATGCTCCAGGTCCGCCCGACGCGAAATCACCAGGAAGGCACCAAGCAGGAACAACGCGCCCCAGCGGCACCTGATGGCGATGCGCAGACCCGCCTGCTCGGCT
>JBCDIP010000054.1:0-10695 GCA_038748855.1 Pseudomonadota bacterium | reverse complement strand
CGCGTTCTGAACGCTTGCGGATGTTCTGCATCTCAGCGGCCGCGCGCAGCAGCTTGTCGTTCAGCTCCTCATTCTCCGTACGCAGGCGTTCCAGCACGATAAACGGATCGGGCTCGCCCTCTTCACCAAGCGCTTCAAGCTCTGCTTCAAGCACCTCTTCCGGTGAGGGCTGATTGTCGTTGCCAGGCTGCAGGGCCTCGGCAATCTCTTCGGCCGTGGGGGTGGCGGCTTTTTTGTCGGTGTCTTGTTCGGTGGTGTTGGTCATCTGTTCGTCCTTGTCTGCCCCGGGCCGCGTCTGCCTGCTGTTTTGAGTGGCGCGCGGCCGTAATCACGTTTGCGCCCCCGATATCTGTAACTGGAACGAAAAAATCAAGTGAGCAATCGACCCACAAGCTGCGCTGTATAGTCCACCATTGGGATGATGCGCCCATAATTCAGCCGCGTGGGACCGATGACCCCCAGTACGCCGATCACCTTGTGGTCCGTGTCGTGATAGGGCGCCACCACCAGGGAGGAGCCCGAAAGAGAGAACATCTTGTTCTCAGAACCAATGAAGATCCGGACCCCTTCGCCCTTCTCGGCCAAGCCCAAAAGGCGGATCAGATCTTTCTTTGATTCAAGATCGTCAAACAGTTGGCGCACCCGCTCCAGATCTTCTGCAGCGGTTTCATCCTCGATCAAATTTGCTCGCCCGCGCACGATGAGGTTCTTCGCGCCCGCCGCCCCGCCCGCCGGGCCGGACCAGACCGCAAGGCCTTCCTTCACCACATTGGCGGTGAGCTCGTCGACCTCCGCTTCGCGCAGGGCAATATCGCGCTCAACCACCGTGCGGATCTCCGATAGGGTCTTGCCCTGAAAGCGGGCGTTCAAGAAGTTCGAGGCTCGCGACAAGGCCGCTGCCGGAAGACCGGGCGGCAATGTGAGAACCCGGTTCTCCACCTGCTCGCCATCGCCCACCAGAACTGCCAGAGCCCGGTTGCCGTCCAGCGGCACAAACTCCAGGTGCTTCATGCGGATGTCGGCCTTCTGGCTGACCACCACGCCGGCACAGTGGCTGAGGCCCGACAAAAGGTTGCTGGCCTTGGTCAGAATATCCTCTGCGTCGTTGGAACCTTGCGCGGCGGCCACCTGGGCATCGATCTTGGCGCGCTCTTCATCGGCCAGACCGCCGATTTCCAGGAGGCCGTCCACAAACATGCGAAGACCGTGTTCCGTGGGGATGCGCCCGGCGCTGGTGTGGGGTGCGGAGATGAGGCCCACCTCTTCCAGATCAGCCATGACATTGCGCACAGAAGCTGGGGACAGAGAGATCGGCAAGGCACGCGACAGGGTGCGCGAGCCCACTGGATCGCCCGTTTCCAAATAGGTCTCAACCAGATTGCGAAAGATCTCACGGGAGCGGTTGTCCAGATCCGCAAGGCCGGTAAAGCGAGGTTCCATCGGCACCATACGTGTTGGTTGCGTCTTGGTTGCACACGGTTGTTGGGGAGGAATCTAGGGTTCGGGAGGGGCGGCGTCAATGGAAGTTATTGTGCGCTTGGCCCATTTGTCCCAGCCTAGTGTTTTCTGCCAGAACAGCGTGACGCTGTCAAGCGGAAAATCACTTAGAAAGTGAATTTTTTTGTGTTTTTTATCAAACTCAATAGTTTAAAGCTCATTATTTCACAAAATATGATGTCATACTAAAGGGCGGACTTTCCATTTTTCGTCCATAAAATCCGCGTGAAAGGGTGGGCGCGTTCTTCGATTGCCCCGCCGTGCACAAAGGAGTAGATACTCAGCCGCACAGAAATATCAGCCGGCAAAAGGACACCGAAACTATGCGGCCATCAAAGCGGGAGGCAGACGAGCTGCGCCCAGTGACCCTGGAACGGGGCGTCTCCAGGCATGCGGAGGGCTCGTGCCTGATCCATTGCGGCGACACCAAGGTTTTGTGCACCGCCAGCGTGGAAGAGCGGGTGCCGCCGTGGATGCGCGGCGCCGGGTCCGGCTGGGTGACCGCGGAATATGGCATGCTGCCCCGGTCAACCGGCCAGCGCATGCGGCGCGAGTCCAGTGCCGGCAAGCAATCTGGCCGCACTCAGGAGATCCAGCGCCTGATCGGGCGCTCCTTGCGGGCCGTGGTGGACATGAAGAAGCTTGGCGAGCGCCAGATCACCGTGGACTGCGATGTGATCCAGGCTGATGGCGGCACGCGCACAGCCTCCATCACCGGGGGCTGGGTGGCACTGCATGATGCGCTCCAGTGGATGGCGGCCCGGGACATGTTCAAGGAAGACCCGATGATCGACCACATTGCGGCGATCTCGTGCGGCATCTACCGGGGCATGCCGGTGTGTGACTTGGACTACGTGGAGGACTCAGAAGCCGACACGGACGCCAACTTCGTGATGACCGGATCGGGCGGGATCGTGGAAATTCAGGGAACGGCAGAGAAGGACCCGTTCTCGGAGGATGAGTTCGGCCAGCTGATGAGCCTGGCCAAAGGCGGCATTCAGCGTCTGGTCAACCTCCAGAAGACGGCGGTGGCTTAAGGACCATGACAGGCGCAGGGTCCAGCCGGGTTTTCACGGGCGCACGGTTGATCGTGGCCAGCCACAATCCAGGCAAGGTGCGCGAGATTGGCGATCTGATCGCACCGATCGGCATCACGCCTGTTTCCGCCAGCGAGCTTGCGTTGGACGAACCTGAGGAAACCGGCACCACGTTCATCGCGAATGCCGAACTCAAGGCCCATGCGGCTGCGCAAGCAAGCGGCGAGCCGGCGCTGGCCGACGACAGTGGCCTGGTGGTAGACGCTCTGGGCGGTGATCCGGGCATCTATTCGGCCCGCTGGGCGGGTCCTGGCAAAGACTTCGCCCTGGCCATGGAGAAGGTCAATGACGGCCTCATCGCCGCGGGCGCCGAAACCCCGGAGGCGCGGCGTGCCCACTTTGTCTGCGCGCTCAGCCTTGCCTGGCCCGATGGCCATGTGGAGACCTTTGAGGGCAAGGTGTTCGGTTCGCTGGTTTGGCCGCCCCGGGGCGATAAAGGGTTTGGCTACGATCCGATCTTCCAGGCGGACGGCCACACCATCACCTTTGGCGAAATGGAGCCGGAGGCCAAGCATGCCATGTCGCACCGGGCTGATGCGTTTGGGCAATTGATGGCCACCGTGTTTGCGCGGTGAGCCCGGCGGGCGACGATCCGGGCTTTGGCCTTTATGTGCATTGGCCGTTTTGCCTCGCCAAATGCCCCTATTGCGACTTCAACTCCCATGTTCGCCACCAGCAGATTGATCAGTCGGCTTATGTGGCCGCGTTCAAACGCGAGATGGCCTGGTTTGCGGAGCGAGCGCCGGGGCGTACGCTGACCAGCATCTTCTTCGGTGGCGGCACCCCGTCGCTGATGAGCCCTCAAACCGTTGGCGCGGTGTTGGATGCTGCGGCCAGACACTGGAGCTTTGCCGAAGATGTGGAGATCACCCTGGAGGCCAACCCCACGAGCGTGGAGGCCCGCAACTTCGGCCCCTTGCGCGATGCGGGGGTGAACCGGGTCTCCGTGGGCGTGCAGGCGCTCAGCGATGACGCCTTGCGGTTCCTGGGGCGCCGGCATTCAGCGGAGGAAGCGCTGGCCGCATTCAAGCTGGCGGCGGAGACGTTTGAGCGGGTCTCCTTCGATATGATCTACGCCCGGCCCGGCCAGACCGTTGAAGACTGGCGGGGCGAGCTCGCCGCGGCGCTGACCCACGCCAAGGGGCATATGTCGCTTTATCAGCTGACCATTGAGCCGGAGACGCGCTTCTTTGATCTTCATGCAGGCGGCAAGCTGGTGGTCCCGGAAGAGAGCGAGGCATTGGCCTTGTTCGATGTCACCCAGGAGATGACGGAGCAGGCAGGGCTGCCGGCCTACGAGGTCTCCAACCATGCCATGCCGGGCCAGGAGTGTCGGCACAATCTGCTCTATTGGCACTACGGGGATTATGCGGGGATCGGCCCCGGGGCCCATTCGCGCCTCACCCTGCCGGAGGGCACACGCATGGGCTGGTCCATGATCCGCTCGCCGGAGGATTGGCTGGCCGAGGTTGATGCGCACGGGGCCGGTGTTGCGAGTGATGAGGAGATTGGGGGCGAAGAACGGGCGGATGAGTATCTGCTTATGGGCCTTAGACTGAACGAGGGCATCAGCCTTGAGCGCCACGAGGCGCTGGGCGGGGCTCCGCTGAAAGCGGGGCGTCTCGAAGTGTTGGTGGATGAAGGTCTGGTGGAGCTGGACGACGAACGCCGGCACCTCGCGGCAACGCCTTCAGGGCGCAGAGTGTTGAATGCGGTAATCGGGTATCTCGCGGCGGGCTAGCCGCCCCGCTCTGCTGCGAAAGCCAATGGCAATAGCTTGAGCCTTTCCCGTTGCTGAGAAGGTCCCTGCTTTGGCAGGAAGGCTGGGTCAGAAACCGCCGGAGAACGTGCTCGGCGCTGGAGCTGCGACCCTGGGGCCGGTCTTGGTGACTTCCAAGATGGCGAGGCCGCGCTGATTGAGGCCGCTGCCCAAGAAGCGGAAGAGGCCGTTGGAGCCCTGGAAGCCTTGCGTGTTGGTGAGAGCGCTCACAGGGAACTTCTGGCCCCGGGGGCTCTGGGCATTCTGGCGGCCAAGGGCTATGGCAAGGCTCACTGAGTCATAGGCCAAGCTGGCAATCCGCTTGGGATCGCGTCCGTAGGACTGGCGGAAGCGGCTGTTGAATGCGTTGGTCAACTCAGGCGAGACGCCGGGGTACCAGCCTCCCACCGCGATATCGATCGAAGCCGTGGCCGCGTCATCCCACAGGCTGGTGCCGATGATCTTGGTGATCTGCGGATTCACCCCTGCAGCTGTCAGCGAGTTTCCAAGCGCGCGCAGCATGTCGCCACCTTCGGCAATCAGCAGCGTGTCAGCTCCGACCGTAGGGTCCTTCATGGACGCTGCAATCAGACCCGCTGCCCGCGCTGCCCCTTGGGGAGTGCGCTGATAGCGCTGGACCACCACCAACTGGCCACCGCGGCCGGACAGCTCTTGGCGCAGCGAGCGCTCCACCAAGCCGCCATAGGCAGTCTCTGGGATTAGGGCCGCAAAGCGGTTCTGGCCAGACTGCACGGCAAATCGGACAATGTTGGCCACGTCCTGTTCCGGCAGGAAACTGTTCAGGAACACTCCGTTGCCCGCGGCTGAGCTTGAGGTGGAGAAGGCCATGACCGGCACACCGCGCGATTGCGCAACGGGGGCAATGGCCTGCACCGAGCCGGCAAACAGGGGGCCAATGATCAGTTCAGCGCCTTCGGCGAGCGCAGCCTCTGCCGCTGCCCGGGCGCCTTCCGGTGTGCCGAGCGTATCCTTGGTGACAAGAGTGATGCCCGGAGAGCCGGATTCCACCAAGGCCATCTCACCGGCTTCCTTTAGGGAACGCGCCACATCGGACGCCCCGCCCCGGATGCCCAGGGGCAGCAGAACAGCCACTTTTGGATCGCCCGGGTTCTGGATGGCCGCCACATCGGGCGCCGGCTGAAGCTGGCCAGGCTCAGGCGTTTCGCCGCTGGAGAACAGATCCCCCATCGAGATGCTGCCCAGGCCGCCGCATCCGGCCAGGCTCAACGCCATAATGGCGATGCAGATCAATCTGATGAGGTGTCTTGGTTTCTGCATACTTTAAACAGGTTGCTTTGTGATGGACCGGCCGCTTTCATGATAGCTCTGATGCCGGTTTCATTTCCCTTCCCCCGCCCCACAAGGTTTGGTGCATAATGGTGTTACAGCAATTAGGGCCCAACGCAAAGTGAAGCGCGCAACTCCACCAAAAGATGCACCCATCCCCCATAGCGGAAAACAGGCTGATTACACAATAGCTGGCGCCACCTATAGTGCGACCCCGCTTCAACCTGGCCTCTATGTGGTGGCCACCCCCATCGGCAATCTGGGGGATATCACGATCCGGGCCCTTGCCACTCTGGCAGCAGCCGATGTGATCTATTGCGAAGACACCCGCATCAGCCGCCGGCTCACGGAGCGCTATGGCATCTCCACCAGGCTAAGCCCCTATCATGACCACAATGGGGATAAAGTGCGCCCGGAGATTTTAGCCCAGCTGGAGGCAGGAGCCGCCGTGGCGCTGATCAGTGATGCGGGCACGCCCATTGTGTCCGATCCTGGCTACAAGCTCGTGCGCGCCTCATTGGACCGCGGGTTTGATGTCATCCCCCTGCCCGGCCCGTCAGCGCCCATCGCAGGTCTCGCCAAGTCGGGCCTGCCCAGCGACCGGTTCTTCTTCGGCGGCTTCCTGCCGGTGAAGCAAGGGGCGCGGCGCAAGGTGCTGGAAGAACTGAAGGCCGTGCGCGCCACGCTTATCTTCTTTGAAACCGGAGGGCGCATTGCCGCCAGTCTGGCCGATGTGGCCGACGCGCTGGGACCGCGCCAGGTGGTGGTTACCCGGGAGCTGACCAAACTGCATGAAGAAGCGCTGAGCGGCGAGGCCGGCCCCTTGGCCCAAAGCATCGGCAAGCTGAAAGGCGAGATCACCTTGCTGATCGGCCCACCAGAGAGCGCTGAAGAGATCAGCGATGAGGAGGTCGATGAAGCCCTGCGCAGCGCGCTCAGCGAGCTGCCGGCCGGCAAGGCGGCCGCCCATGTGGCCAAAGCGCTCGGTCTCAGCCGCCAGGCGCTCTATGACCGGGCCGTGGCCCTGAAACGCCAGATGGAGTGACATGGGCAAAACCGGGGGGCGGACACAACGGCAAAGAAATGCGCATCGGTTCGGAGTTGAAGCTGAACGGGTGGCGGTGCTCTATCTGAAGGCCAAGGGCTACCGGATCTTAAAGACCCGCTACAAGGTGCGCGCGGGCGAGGTGGACATTGTTGCAAGGACCGGTGAGACCCTTGTGTTCATCGAAGTCAAGCGCCGCCAGAGCCACTCAGAAGCCCTCACATCGCTCACACCCCGTCAGCGCGAGCGCATTGTGCGCGCAGCTCACTATTGGCTGGCAGAGAACGCGCTGCCGCTCAGCACAGATTGCCGCTTTGACATGATCGTATTCAGCGCCTATCTCGTGCCGCACCACATCACGAATGCATTTTCCAGTGACGGCACATAAAGGCGAACGAGGCGATGGCTCTGAAAACCGCAATCCAAATGGATCCCATCTCCGGGATCGACATAGCTGGCGACAGCAGCTTTGCCCTTCTCCTAGAAGCCCAGGCGCGGGGCCATGAGATCTTCTACTTTGAGCCCAACGCGCTTGCGACCCAGGACGGCAAGGTGTTTGCCCGCGGCCACAGCCTGACCGTGCGCGATCAGGAGGGCGATCACTTCACCCTGTCTGAAGCGCGGCGGGAAGATCTCAGCACCTGTCAGGTGCTGCTGATGCGCCAGGACCCGCCGTTCGACATGAACTACATCACCGCCACCCACATGCTGGAGCAGATCCACCCCAAAACCCTGGTGGTGAACAATCCGGCCGAAGTGCGCAATGCGCCGGAGAAGCTGTTCACGCTCGACTTCCCACAGTTCACACCGCCCACCTTGATCACCAAGGACCCCGATGAGATCAAGGCGTTCCGCGACGAGTATGGCGACATTATCCTGAAACCCCTTTACGGCAATGGCGGCGCGGGCGTCTTCCGCCTGCCGGAGCAGGACCAGAACCTGAACTCGCTTCTGGAGATGTTCCACAGTGCCTTCCGCGAAGCCTTCATTGCCCAGCAGTATCTTCCCGATGTGCGCAAGGGCGACAAGCGGATCATCCTGGTGGACGGCGCGCCGGCCGGGGCCATCAACCGTGTGCCTGCGGAAGGCGAGAGCCGCTCCAACATGCATGTGGGCGGCCGGGCCGAGCCGATTGATATGACGGCGCGTGAGCACGAGATCTGTGAGGCGCTTGGGCCGGAGCTGAAAGCCCGTGGCCTTATTTTCGTAGGTATTGACGTGATAGGCGACTACCTGACCGAGATTAACGTGACCTCACCCACAGGCATCCGCGAGGTGAAGAAGTTCGGCGGCGAAGACATTGCCGCCCTGGTCTGGGACGCGATCGAGGCCCGGCTCTAGAGATCGAGGGCTGAGACGGAAGGAGCATATGGGCTATCTGCGCTACAGCTTGATGACGGTGGTGCTGGCCCTGATCCTTCTGTCGTTTGTGCTGGGCGGCCCCTGGCTTTGGGCCGGCGCCGTCCTGGCTCTGATTAGTACAAACTTGATAGACGAGATTGCCGGCTCCACCCGTAAGGTCCACGAGGGGGTGAGCGCGGCGATGATGAACGCCTACCTCTTTGCCACGCTGCCGTTTCTGCTCGTGTTAAGCGGACTTTATGCAACTTACCTTTCCGACTTTGATCCCTTCGGCTTGATCGCGCTCCTTCAACGCGCCTTTGGGATCGACCTTGCCGCGCACCGGGCGGCAACGTCTCTCAGCGATCTTGTTGGCGCCACCCTGAGCCTCGGGGTCATCTGCGGCTCCGCCGGGGTCAACGTGGCTCATGAGCTGGCGCACCGGCTCCATTCGCGCCGGGACGTGGCGGTGAGCCGCTGGCTTCTGGCGTTCACCTGCGACACGACGTTTGCGATCGAGCACGTGTTCGGTCACCACCGGCATGTGGCGACCGAGGCCGATCCGTCAACGGCACGGCGCGGCGAGGGCCTGTTTGCGTTTTTCATCCGCTCAAGCCTGGGGCAGTTTCGGGGCGCATTCGTCATTGAGGCTCGCCGGCTCACCAACCGCGGGCGGCCCATCTGGAGCCACCACAACCGGGCTCTCAGGGGCCAGCTGATGTCGGCACTCTATTTGAGCCTCTATGTCTATGCGGCCGGCTGGGTCGGGGTAGCCGGTTTCTTTGCCGTCGCGCTGATCGGCAAGCTGCATCTGGAAGCGATCAGCTACATCGAGCATTACGGTCTGGTCCGGGTTCCTGGCGAGAAGGTTGCTGCGCGCCATTCCTGGGACTGCTACAGGTTTGTCTCAAGCGCACTGCTCTATAATCTGACTCGCCATGCCGACCACCATTTGGATGCGCAGAAACCGTATTGGACCCTTGAAGCCCGTAAGGATGCCCCTCTCATGCCCTTTGGCTACATGACCATGATGCTGATGGCCTTTGTGCCGCCGCTCTGGCGCAGGGTGATGCGGCCGCATCTGGTCCATTGGGACCGGGCCTTTGCCAGCGACGGCGAGCGGGCGCTCATCAGGGCACGCGAAGCGGCCGGGAGCGCGTAGAGCTTTATGTGCGGACTTGCCGGAGCCTTCATACCCTCCAACGTGGGCTGGCTGGAGCCGCGCGAGCTTCTGCCCATGATCGGCGCCTTGGCCCACCGGGGGCCGGACGGCATGGACTATTGGATCAACGGCGCCCAGACAGCCATGCTCATGCACGCCCGGCTGGCGCTGGTGGACCCGGCCGGCGGACGCCAGCCGCTTGCCAACGAAGACGCCTCTGTTTGGCTCACCTGCAATGGCGAGATCTACGGCTACAAAGACACCATGCGGGAGCTGAAGGCCAAGAAGCACAAGTTCCGCTCTGAGTGCGATGTGGAGGTGATCCCCCACCTCTACGAGACCTATGGCACGGACTGCTTTGCCAAGCTGCGCGGCGAGTTCGCTTTTGCGCTTTACGATCAGAACAAGCACGAGCTCTACCTGGTGCGCGACCGGTTTGGCATCAAACCGCTCTACTACACCGAAGTGGGCAGCACCGTGGTGTTCGGCTCGGAAATCAAATCGGTGCTCGCCTACCCGTCCCTGCCCGCCCAGTTGAACCTTGAATATCTGCGTGGACTGCTCGCCGGCATCACTTTGCCGGAAGAGACAATCTTGGAGGATATCTTTGAGGTGCCGCCGGGACACTACGTCCGGTTCTCACAGAACGGTACGGAGGTGCGGCCCTACTGGACTCTGGCGGTCAACGGGCGCGAGCGCTTCACGCAACCCCATGAAGTTGGCGAAGCGTTTGCCGCCCTCTTCGATGAAGCGGTGCGGCTGAGGCTTCATGGGGATGCACCCGTTGGGGCTTACCTGTCCTCCGGTGTGGACAGTTCCTCCGTGGTGGATGCTATGGCGCGTCAGGCAAACAGCCAGGTGAAGGCGTTCACCATCCGGTTTGAAGACCCGCAGCTGGACGAAGCCCAAATTGCCTCCCGTGTGGCCAGTGTCAGCGGGGTGGAGCACCAGATCGTGGACGTGAGCAACCAGGCACTGGCTGACAACTTCCGCGCTTCGCTCTGGCACAGCGAGATCCCGGTGTTCAACACCCATGGCACCGCCAAACACCTCCTCTCGCGGGCCTGCCAGTCTCATGTGAAGGCAATCCTTACCGGCGAAGGGGCCGACGAGACCTTGGCAGGGTACGCCATGTACCGCCATCAGCTGCTCCTGGATGAGAGCCGCAAAACCGGCGATCGGGGCGTGCGCGTCCAGCTCAAGGAGATGATTGCCCGCGAAGGGTTCCTGGCCGGTCTCCTGCCGGTGACCGCCTATCGCAAGAAGGCCATGGTGGAAGCGATTTTCGGCTGCTACCCCTATGCCGCGCTCAGAGCGCTGACCACCGACCGCTTCTTAAGCCATCTGCTCGACCGTGGTTTTATGGAAGCCTTCCCCATGGAGGCGCAGCTCCAGCGCCTGGCCGATGCTCTGCCGGCCGTGGCATTGGAGGGGCTGCCGCCTTCAACGGCCAGCCGCTACATTTCGCTGAAGTGCGATTTGCCGG
>JBCDIP010000053.1:0-10739 GCA_038748855.1 Pseudomonadota bacterium | reverse complement strand
TCCTTGCGAAAGCGAGGACCTTCTGAGCGACTGGAAACGTTCGAGCTATGGGCCCTCGCGTTCGCAAGGGCGCGGAACGCTAGGCCGTTCCCTTCAGGGCATCATGGACCATCTTCTGGAAGAAGTGCACGTGATGCTCTGAGAATTCCGGCCGCTCCCGGTCCACCACAAAGCGCCCCTGGGTATAGCCGCGCGAATGCAAGCCGCGCTGGACCTGCTCGCATAGACCCACATCCTCCGGAATGAGCACCGTCTTGATGAACTCTATGAAGTCGCGCTCCTGCTGGCTCGGCTCATCGCTGGCGAAATAGAAATCCCAACGTTCCAAGGTGGTTTCCGGCCCGGTGGGGATCACCTGGAACATGGCGCAGGAGGGGGAGCCGGGGAAGAACAGAGGGATCTGGCAGGGAAAGATGTAACCGAACAATGAGGCCTGGGCGTTCTCATCTTCGGCAACGTCGTAGGCGCCGCCCGTCGGGCTCTTGTTCTCCACCGCGTGGCTAAACGTGATGCCGTCATCGCTCCACACCGCTTTACTCTCATAGTCCACCAGCTCCAGCAGCGACTTGTGGTTCACCGCGCAATGGTTACATTCGTGGTTGTTGTCGATCACGGTCTTCCAGTTGGCCGCAACCGTGCGCTCATAGCGTTCGGCGCGCCTAAGACCGTCAAGCTTGGGGCAGCTGTCGTACATGTCTTGCAGCAGCTTTGGTGCCTGCTCGGCCAGCGGAGCAGCATCTGCGTCCAAGTTCACAAACAGAAAACCGCCATAGCTCTCCACGCGCACGGGCTTCAGATTCGCATTGTCCGGGATCCACTCTTTCAATGTGTCCCGACCCCGTGCGCCGCGGAAGCGGCCGTCGCTCTGGTAGCACCATTGGTGATAAGGGCAAACGATCAGCCTGGCGTTGCCTTCGCCCTCCACCAGCGGATGGGCCCGGTGGCTGCAGACATTATAGAACGCGCGGATCTCGCCATCATCCCCGCGCACGAGGAAGATGGACTGATCCATCACAGCGCCCGCGTAGTAGTCGCCCGGGTTCGCGATATCGCTGGCATGGCACTGATACCACCAGGTTTTGTAGAAGATCGCCTCATGCTCCAACCGGAAGATCTCCGGCTCGTAGTACCAATGGGCCGGTAGGGTAAAGCTGTCCTCAGCACGCTCAGCAAAGCGGCCGGCATCAAGCAGGTTGGTTTGGAGGGGAACCCGTTCGTTCATGGCACTGCTCCCAGACTGACGAAAGCTAGTCTAGGCAGCTGGAATTCAACGGTGTTAGTGAAAACTTTTCACATGGCCACGCGAGTGCGTGCCCTGTAGGTGAAAGGCAATTGCAAATCAGGAAAATTGTTCGTAAGCCTGGCCAAGCAATCACAACCGGGGATTTATTGTGTGCAAGTTTCAATCAAACAGGGCGCCAGCCTATCCGCGAACCGTGCCAGTTGCGGAAACGAAGACAAGACCGGCTTCCGCTTAACAAAACGCAGAACGGCTCAAGCTATTGCAGCTTTTCTCGTTCTGGCATGTGCCAGCGCTTGCACGGACAGGGTTTCAGACGATGTTTCGCTCCAGGCCGTTGCCAGCCGGGGCGAAGGCATTGCGATCATGTCTGTTCAAACACCTCGTCAATTTGCAGATTGCGGATCCCTTGTGATGGAGATCAGGCCGCAGGACGGCGCCGACAGTCCGGTGCGTCTGATTCAAGTCAAAAGTGATTCTGACGTGAACGGCGTCGTGCAGAAGAGGCTGAAAGCCGGCCGGTATGCGGTGACTAATTTTTTCTGCCACAAGTTCAACAAGAAGGTCTTGCTGCAGAAATCGCCAGACGTCTTTTCGCCTGACAGACCGCATCTGAAATACGGCGTTTTTGATGTGGCCCGGGGCGAAGTGGTCAATATTGGCCGTATCTTTATCGTCCTAAGCGATCTTCCGCTAACGCGGCTCACCGTCTCGCCACTTACTCAAGACCATCTGGGGTGGCTTGCTCAAAACCGGCCAAAACTCTCTGCGCGAATGGTTACCCGGCTCATGCGGCCCACCGCCTCGCCTTAATCCTGCAGTGCCTCCCACATCTCCAGATCCCGCTTGTCGGTCCAGATCTTCGGCGTATCAATGCCGCGCGCCTCGTCATAGGCCCGCGAGATGTTGAACGGTTGGCAATGCTCGAAGATGGGCCAGTCGCCATATTTCGGGCGCATCACGTCGTTGGCGCGGTCAAAGCATTGCTTCAGAGACGCGCCGCGGGCGGCCTCGCGCTCCACGGTGTCGTAGATGTCGTGCAGGAACTGGGCGGTGAGCTCGATGGCCTCTTCCACCAGCTCCGGCTTTGAAAGCGCATCTCCGCGGCCGGGCATCAAGGCTTCCGGCTCAAAGGCGGCCACGTTCTCCAGGGTTTCCGGCCAGTCGCTGAAATGGCCATCGCCGCAATAGCAGGCCGATTTGTACTCCACGATGTCTCCGGAGAACATGACCCGTTCATCGGGCACCCAGGCCACGATGTCGCCTGCCGTGTGGGCCCGGCCCAAAGACATAAGATCCACCCGCCGGTTGCCCAGATAGAGTGTCAGGCTGTCGGAGAAGGTGAGGCTGGGCCAGGTGAGGCCGGGGATGGACTCAGCGTCCTGAAAGAGGCGTGGGAAGCGGCCATACTCGGAATCCCAGTCTTCCTGGCCGCGCTCGCAAATCATGGCGCGGCAAGTATCTGAGGCCACGATCTCGCTCGCCCCATAGGCCGAAGCCCCCAGCACGCGCACCGCATGATAGTGCGACAGCACCACATATTTGATGGGCTTGTCGGTGACCGATTGCACCCGCTCAATCACCAGGTTCGCCATGGCTGGTGTCGCCTGGGTGTCGATCACCATGCAGCTGTCGTCGCCGATGATCACGCCGGTGTTGGGATCGCCTTCTGCGGTGAATGCATAAAGATCGTTGCCGATCTCAGAGAAGGTGATGGTCTTGTCCTCCATGTCTCCGGTGGAGGCAAATCCTTTGGCCATGGGTCAGGCTCCCTCATATTCTTGGATGTCTTGGTCAATCGCGCCGAAGATTGATTGACCGGCATCGTTCATCATTTCAATCTTGATCCGGTCGCCGAACTGCATGAACGAGGTGGCCGGCTTGCCGTCATTGATGGTCTCGATCATGCGGATCTCTGCAATGCACGAATAGCCCAGGCCCCCTTCGCCCACCGGTTTGCCGGGCGAGCCGTCTGCCCCTTTGTTGGAGACGGTGCCCGAGCCGATGATGGTGCCCGCGCTTAAGGGCCGGGTTTTGGCCGCATGGGCGATGAGCTGGGGGAACGAGAAGGTCATGTCCTCGCCCGCATTGGGTTTGCCGAACAGCTCTCCGTTGAGGGTGGAAAGAAGAGGCAGATTAACCTTGCCGCCTGCCCAGGCGCTACCCAGCTCATCGGGTGTGACGGCCACGGGAGAGAAGGCGGACGATGGCTTGGCATGGAAGAAGCCAAAGCCTTTGCCAAGTTCCGCAGGAATGAGGCCGCGCAGGGATACATCGTTCACCAGCATCAGGAGTTTGATGTGGCCCCCGGCGTTATCGACGGAGACGTCCATGGGCACATCGTCGGTGATCACCGCGATCTCTGCTTCAAAGTCGATGCCCCAGGCGGTGTCGCCCAGATAGACCGTATCACGCGGGCCGATGAACGTGTCCGATCCGCCCTGATACATGAGCGGGTCTGTCCAGAAGCTTTCCGGCATCTCCGCGCCGCGGGCTTTGCGCACCAGCTCCACATGGTTCACATAGGCCGAGCCGTCGGCCCATTGATAGGAGCGGCGCAGGGGCGAGCAGCATTGGGTCTCATCGAAGGGTTCGCCTTCGATCTGGCCGAGGTTCAGGCGCTCGGCGATATCTTGCAGGCCGGGGCCTGCTTCGTCCCAGTTGTCCATGGCCCGTTGCAGGGTGCCGGCCACGGCGCCTGCGGGGGTGTAGCGGTCCAGGTCGGTGGAGACGACCACCAGTTGCCCGTCGCGCGAGCCGTCCTTCAAAGTGGCGAGTTTCATGTGTGCAGTTGGTCCTTATGGTGTGCCGTCGAACTGCCGCTCCAGTCCGGTCCAGCAGTCCATATAGTCAGACTGCAGGGTTTCCAGCTCTGCGGCAAACTTGGTGAGATGTTGCGGGAATCGGGTCTCGAACATGAAGGCCATGGTGTCGCTGAGTTTGACCGGTTCCAGGTCCGCATTGCTCGCGCCGGTAAATGCGTCCGCGTCGGGCCCATGGGGCAGCATGCAATTATGCAGACTCATGCCGCCTTTCACAAAGCCTTCTGGCTTCGCGTCATAGACCCCGTAGATCAGCCCCATGAACTCCGACATGATGTTGAGATGATACCAGGGCGGGCGGAAAGAGTGTTCAGCCACCATCCAGCGTTCAGGGAAGATGACGAAATCGATGTTTGCCGTGCCGGGGGTTTCGGACGGGGCGGTCATCACGGTAAAGATGGACGGGTCCGGGTGATCGAAGAGGAGTGCACCGACAGGTGAGAAGGTGCGCAGATCATACTTGAACGGCGCATAGTTGCCGTGCCAGGCCACCACGTCCAGCGGGGAATGGCCGAGGTCGGTTGAGAAGAACTTGCCGCACCATTTGACGGTGAGCGTCGTCACCTCTTCCTTGTCCTCAAACGCGGCGACCGGCGTTTTGAAGTCCCGCGGGTTGGCCAGGCAGTTGGCCCCGATCGGGCCGCGGCCCGGCAGGGTGAACTTGGCGCCATAGTTCTCACAGAGATAGCCGCGCGCCGGGCCGTTCAGCAGCGCAATCTTGAATTTCATGCCGCGGGGAACGATCGCCACCTCACCAGGGGTGACCTCCATCTTGCCGAGCTCGGTGTAAATCAGGATGCCGCCCAGTTCCGGGACGAAGAGCATCTCGCCATCTGCGTTGTAGAAGTATTCGTCCTCCATGGAGGCGTTGATGAGGTAGACGTGCGTCGCCATACCAGCCTGGGTGTTCACATCGCCTGCGGTGGTCATGGTGCGGACCCCTTGCAGGAAATTGGTGCTCTCGTTCGGCATGGGCACCGGGCCCCAGCGCAGCTGAGCGATCGGCAGATCGTGGTCATCAAGACAGGGGGCGGTTTTCCAGAAGGGCAGTTCGGTGCGCGCGAAGGTGCCGGAGTGCTTCACCGACGGGCGGATGCGGTACAGCCAGGAGCGTTCATTCTCCCCGCGCGGCGCGGTGAACGGCGAGCCGGAGAGCTGTTCAGCGTAAAGTCCATAAGCGCATTTCTGCGGAGAGTTCTGCCCCTGGGGCAGGGCGTCGGGCAGACTTTCGGTTTCAAAATCATTGCCAAAGCCGGGCATATAGGAAAGCGGCATTGCAAACTCCTCCCGCGATGGTTGGTTTTAATGGGCTTGAAATGAACGGCTTTTATTAGTTACATTCGCAACTAATGAACGTCAAGAGCCCAAAAGCGGCCGTCACGCCAATCGAGCTTGAACACTTTTTGCCCTACCGTTTGAACGTGGTGGCGGAGGCGGTGAGCCGTGCGTTGGCAAGGCTCTATGAGACACGCCATGGCATTTCAATTGCCGAATGGCGGGTGATCGCAACCCTCGGCCAGTACACCCGGATGACGGCCAAGGACATTGGGGCACACAGCCGGATGCACAAAACAAAGGTCTCGCGGGCCGTGGCCCGGCTGGAGAAACGCAAGTGCATCGCCCGCACCAGCAACGCTGCGGACATGCGCGAGGCGTTTCTGGAACTGACCGACGAAGGCCGCGCCATCTATGATGATCTGGTGCCCCGCGCCCTTGCGTTTGAGCAGAAATTGTCCGACGCTCTGTCGACTGAAGAACAGGCCAATTTGGATGCGCTTTTGAGCAAGCTGGAGATCTCGGCGCTGGATAATGCGGGAGATGGGGAGACATGAAGCTTTACGATTATTTTCGCTCATCGGCCGCTTACCGCGTCCGGATCACCTTGAACCTGAAGGGTCTGAGCGCTGAGCATGTGCCGGTGCATCTGGTGCGCGATGGTGGGGAGCATCGGAAGGCCGCTTTTCGATCGGTCAACCCGCAGGGGCTGTTGCCGGCCTTGGAGTTGGACGACGGCACGGTGCTCGCCCAGTCGCTGGCGATCCTGGAGTATTTGGAAGAGACCCATCCTGAACCGACCCTGCTGCCGGCTGACCCCATAGCGCGGGCGAAGGTGCGGGCCATCTGTCAGATGGTGGCCTGCGAGATCCATCCGCTCAACAACCTGCGGACGTTGCAATATTTGAAGAACGTGCTGGGGCATGATCAGCAGACGGTGAACACCTGGTATACGCACTGGATCAGCGAAGGCTTTGCCGCCATCGACCAGGTGATCGGGTCTGATGGCTATTGCTTCGGCGGCGCGGTCACCCTGGCGGATGCCTGTCTGGTGCCGCAGATCTTCAATGCACACCGGTTCAATGTAGACCTTTCCCCGTACCCGAATGTTGCGAAGGTTGAGGCGGTGTGTGTCGGCATGGAGGCATTTACAAAGGCACACCCGTCCCAGCAGGCGGATGCCGAATAGGGGGAGAGGGTATGAGCGGGATCAGCGTTTCTGAGGCGAACGACATTCTGGGCGAGGTCTTCGCGCCCTGGGTGCAGGCGCTTGGCCTGGAGGCGAGCGATGTGGGTCCCGATCATGCTACGCTCAGCATGCCGTTCAGCGAAGACCTCTGCCGGATTGGCGAGATGGTGTGTGGCCAGGCGCTGATCTCTGCCGCCGATACGGCCATGGTGATTGCGGTGTGTTCAAAGCTGGGTGGGTTCAAGCCTATCGGCACCGTGGATCTCACGTCCAACTTCATGCGGCCTGTTTCAGGGGAAGGGGTGGTGCTGACGGCAAAGATCATGCGCGCCGGGCGCTCCATGGCGTTTTGCAATACCGAAGTGCGCGGGGCGGAGAGTGGCAAGCTGTCGGTGTTTGCGACGGGGACGTATGCGTTGCCGCAGTGATCGGGACTAAGTCCCCCCGCGTCCTTGCGAACGCGAGGACCTTCTGAGCCAAGGGAAAGGCGTGAGCTATGGGCCCTCGCGTGCGCAAGGGCGCGGAATCACTCCAACGCCTCGAACTCCGCCGCTCTCTCCAATAGCCGTTTGGCCGTCGTGTAGGTGGGCACCTCCACCAGCGAGCCGTCCACCTCCACCCGGGCTTCTCCGGCCGCGCGGGCGGCTTCGAATTCTGCCACGATCTTACGGGCTGCCGCGATCTCCTGATCTGAGGGAGACAGGATCGCATTGATCAAAGCCACATGATCAAGGTTCACCGCGCTCTTGGCCTTGTATCCCAGCCTCCGGGCCCAGCGGGTGTCACGCTCCACCCCCTCCCGGTCCGCCCAGGTGTAAGGGCAATCCACAGCCAGGGTCCGGGCGGCCACGCACTCCACCAGAAAGCGCTGGCGGCAGTAATCGAGCTCCCGGCTGTCCGGCTCGCGTTCGGCCCCAAGATCCGCCGCCATGTCCTCTGAGGCCATGAGACACCCGATGGTGCGTTCGCTCGCCTTGGCGATCTTGCCCGTCTGCACCAGGCCCCGGGCCAGCTCCACATTAGGCAGGAGCCGTGTGCTCCCCGCAGGGAGACCATACTCACGCTCAAACCGGGTCACCGCCTTATCCAGAGCCACAACATGTTCCGGCTCGGCCACCTTGGGCAGAGCCACCACATCCGGGGCGCCCTTCATCACCGCCGCAAGATCTTCCATGCCGTCTGCGTCTAGCGGGTTGACGCGCACCGCGGCCACATTGCCGTCAGCGCGCCAGCGGGCATAAAGCTCTGGCGCGAGCGCTCTGGCCTTGGGTCTGAGATCAGGCGGGGTGAGATCCTCCAGTTCCTGCATCAGCACGTCGGCACCCAGAGTGCTCGCCCGGGCGAGCGCGGCCTCGTCGGCCCCATCCACAAACAGCCAGGTGCGGCAGAGGTGTACTGGCCGGTCCATAGTGCTCCTCACATCTTCAGTCGGGGCAGTTTACTGTGCCTTCACCGCACCGGCCAGATTTTCGCTCAGCCTCGCTTGACCAAGCGCAATTGGAGCGACACACTCAATCCCCAACAGTTAGGAAAGCCCTCCATGTCCGAACTCTGGCGGCTCAGCGCCGTTGACCTTGCCGGAACGATCAAGTCCGGCCAAGCCTCCGCCCGTGAGGTGACCGAAAGTGCCCTGAAAAGGCTGGCCGAAGCCAACCCGGCGGTAAATGCCGTGGTGCACGAAATGCCCGATGAGGCGTTGGCCTCCGCCGATGCGATCGATGCAGACCTGGCCAAGGGAGATCCCGTGGGCCCGCTTGCGGGCGTGCCGGTGACCGTTAAGGTGAACGTGGACCAGAAGGGCTACGCCACTACCAATGGCCTGCGCATCCAGAAGGACTTGATTGCCGAAGAGGACAATCCGGTTGTGGCCAATATGCGCAAGGCAGGAGCGATCATCATAGGGCGCACCAACACGCCTGCCTTCAGCCTCCATTGGTTCACGCGCAATTCGCTCCACGGCCATACGCTGAACCCTCACAATCCAACCCTGACGCCGGGCGGCTCCTCCGGCGGGGCAGCGGCGGCCACGGCTGTCGGCATTGGCACGATCGGCCATGGCACAGACATTGCCGGTTCGGTGCGCTATCCCGCCTATGCCTGCGGCATCCATGGGCTTCGGCCCACCCTTGGCCGGATCCCTGCGGTCAACTTCAGTGCGCCAGACCGGCTGATTGGCGGGCAGATCATGGCCGTCTCCGGACCCTTGGCGCGCACCATTGACGATGTGCGCTTGGGCCTGGAAGTCATGTCAGCCGGCGACCCACGGGAGGCCTGGTGGGTGCCGGTGCCGCTTGACCTTCCTGAGCAGCCGCGCAAAGTGGCGATGTGTGTTGCGCCTGAAGGTTTGGAGGTGCAGCCGGAGGTGGAGCAGGCGGTGAGAGAGGCCGGTCAGCAGCTGGCGGATGCCGGCTGGCACGTGGAAGAGAAAGCTTCGCCCCCGTTCCGCGAGGCGGCCCGGCTGCAGGCCATGCTGTGGCTGGCGGAACACCGGCGCAGCGCCGGCCATGCCATCGAAGAGGAAGACGATCCGGATGCCAAGTTCGTCTACGCCCAGATGGTGCGCCACTGCCCTGAAACCGACTTGAACGGCTTCCTCGATGCGCTCCAGCGCCGGGCCACGATCTTGCGCGAATGGCAGATGTTTTTTGAGGACAGCCCTGTGCTGCTCTGCCCGGTTTCGGCTGAGCTGCCGTTTCCGGACCTTCTGGATTTGGAATCTCCTGAAGCGTTCGACCGGGTGTTCGAAGCCCTGCTCCCTCAGATCGGCACACCCTTCCTCGGTCTGCCCGGCTTGACCGTGGCCACCGGCCTGGCGGAGGGCAATGTGCCCAAAGGCGTTCAACTGATCACCGGGCGCTACCGGGAAGACACGGCCTTGGCCGCGGGCCGGGCGATCGAAGAAGCTTCGGGCGTTCGGGCCGCCATTGATCCGGCGCCGGCGCCATAAGGAAAGACACACCCATGACGCTTGATGACAGCCTTCGCGCGCAGATCCGCCAGGCGGTGGCGAACAGGTTTGAGGACCAAACCGCTTTCCTTCAGCAACTGGTGCGCTTTCCCTCCACACGCGGCGATGAGCACACGGTGCAGGACCATATGGCCCGGGCCATGCTGGAGCGGGGCCTGGTGCTGGACCGGTTCGCCATGGACCGCCAGGCTATCGAGGATCACCCGGGCGGGGGCGAGATCTCCGAGCTTCATTCCGAAGCGCCCATCGTGGTGGGCATCCACCGGCCGCGCGAGGAAACCGGGCGCTCGCTCATTCTTCAGGGCCATGTGGACGTGGTGCCTACGGGGCCGGAAGATATGTGGTCCACCCGGCCTTTTGATCCGGTGATCAAGGATGGCTGGATGTATGGCCGCGGCGCCGGGGACATGAAGGCCGGGGTGAGCGCCAACCTCTTTGCGCTGGACGCCTTGCGTGCGGTGGGGCTGCAACCGGCCGCCTCCGTTTATGTGCAGTCGGTGGTGGAGGAGGAATCCACCGGGAACGGCGCATTGATGACCCATCTGCGCGGCTATAAGGCGGCTGCCGCCTTGGTGCCCGAACCGGCGGGGGAGAACCTGACCCGGGCCAATGTGGGCGTTCTGTGGTTCCAGTTTGAGGTGCGCGGGCACCCGGTGCATGTGGCCAGCATGGGCGAAGGGGCCAACGCCATTGATGCGGCCTACCGTGTGGTGGGCGCGCTCAGGGAGTTGGAGGCCAAGTGGAACGAGGCCAGGCTCAGTCATCCGCTGTTCTCAGACACGGCAAAGCCGATCAATCTCAACTTGGGCAAGATTGAAGGGGGCGACTGGGCGTCTTCCGTTCCGGCCTGGTGCAAGATCGATTGCCGCATCTCCATCCTGCCGGGCGCCAGTGCGCAAGACGCGCGCAAGGAGATCGAAGCCTGCATTGCCGATTATGCGCGCCAAGACACCTTCCTGGCGAACAATCCACCGCGGCTGACCTTCAACGGGTTCGTGGCTGACGGCTATGAACTGACGCCAGGCTCTGAAGCGGAAGAGGTCTTGGGGTCGGTGCATGCCGAAGTCATGGGCCGCCCGCTCAAGACCCAGCTCGCCACGGCCTATCTGGACAGCCGGGTTTATGTGTTGTTCGACGACATCCCTGCGCTGAACTATGGCTGCACGGCGGAGAACATCCATAGCTTCGATGAGCGGGTTGAGCTGGCCTCGGTGCAGCGGATCACGGAGGTGATGGCACTGTTTA
>JBCDIP010000052.1:0-10821 GCA_038748855.1 Pseudomonadota bacterium | reverse complement strand
TGCCATCGGCTGACAGCACAATGCAGGGCTGGATGGACAGGCTGTGGAACAGATTGCCCGCCGCATCCTTATAGGGCGTGCCCATCATTTCCGGCGTGTTGCCCGCAATGCCGCTCGACAGAAAGGCCGTTACGTTCAGCTTCTGCCAGGTCTCCAGATCATTGCGCACCACAATCACAAACTTGGTGTCAAACATCGGCGTATTTCACTCCGGGTAACACGCACAGCATCTCATACAGCAAGTTGGCGCCGATCAGCGCCGTGTTGCCGCTTGGATCGTAAGGGGGCGAGACCTCTACCAGATCCCCGCCCACAAGGTTGAGGCCCTTGCAGCCGCGGACAATCTCCAAGGCCTGCCAGGTGCTGAGGCCCCCGATCTCCACAGTGCCCGTGCCGGGCGCAAAGGCCGGGTCCAGGCTGTCAATGTCGTAGGTCAGATAGCAGGGCTGATCGCCAATGGTCCGGCGCACCTCCTCCATCAGCGGGGTCAACGATTTGTGCCAGCACTCCTCGGCCGGCACCACCGTGAAGCCCTGGTCCCGAGGCCAGCCAAAGTCTTCCGGCGCATAGCCGGTGCCGCGCAGGCCGATCTGGAACACCTTGTCGGTCTGTAAAAGCCCCTCCTCCACCGCGCGGCGGAAGGGCGTGCCGTGGGCGATCTGCTCGCCGAACATCAGATCGTTGATGTCCGCATGCGCATCCACATGCACCATGGCCACCGGGCCATGCTTCTTCTTCATGGCACGCAGGATCGGCAGCGTGAGCGTGTGGTCGCCGCCCAGTGTGAGCGGGATGCAATCTTCGGCAAGGATGGCGTCATACGCTTCCTCAATGATCCCCACCGTCTTCTTCAGATCAAACGTGTTGACCGCCACATCGCCAATATCGGCCACCTGGAAGCTGTCAAACGGGGCGGCGCCCGTGGCCATGTTGTAGGGGCGCAGCATGCAGCTTTCTGCCCGGATCTGGCGAGGCCCGTGGCGGGTGCCGGAGCGGTTTGAGGTGCCGATGTCCATCGGGATCCCCACAAAACAGGCCTGGAGCCCCTTGGCCGTCTCCTGGACCGGCAGACGCATCATGGTGGCCGGGCCGGCAAACCGGGGCATATCGTTGCCGCCGAGCGGTTGATTGAACTGGGTCATGGGGTTAGCCGCCTTGCGCCAGGTCGCGCAGTTTGAACTTTTGAATCTTGCCGGTGGACGTCTTCGGCAGTTCGGTGAAGACCACGTGGCGCGGGCACTTGTAGCGGGCCAAATGCTCACGGCAATGCTCGATCACATCATCCTCACTCAGGCTTGTGCCTTCCTGCACCTCCACAAAGGCGCATGGGGTTTCGCCCCATTTGTCATCCGGCTTGGCCACCACGGCAGCTGCGGTGATGGCCGGATGCTTATAGAGCGTGTCTTCCACCTCGATGGAGGAGATGTTCTCCCCGCCGGAGATGATGATATCCTTGGAGCGGTCTTTGAGCTGGATATAGCCGTCCGGATGACGCACACCCAGATCGCCGGAATGGAACCAGCCGCCTGAGAGCGCCTCGTTGGTGGCCTCCGGGTTCTTCAGATAGCCTTTCATGACGATGTTGCCGCGCATCATGACCTCGCCCATGGTCTCCCCGTCGCGGGGCACGGGCGTCATGGTTTCCGGGTCCAGCACGTCGAGGTCTTCCAAAGCCGCATAGCGCACGCCCTGGCGCGCTTTCTTGGCCGCCCGGGCACCGCCCTCAAGCTCGTCCCATTCTGCCTTCCACTGGTTCACCACGGAGGGCCCGAAGGTCTCTGTGAGGCCGTAGACGTGGGTCACGTTGAAGCCGGCCTCTGCCATGCCTGCCAGGACCGCCTCAGGGGGCGGGGCGGCGGCGGTGATGAACTGCACCGTGTGGGGCAGTTCGCGCTTTTCGTCAGCCGGTGCGTTCAGAAGCGTGGACATGACGATGGGAGCGCCGCACATATGGGTCACCTTATGCTCGGCAATGTAATCGAAGATCGCCTTGGCCCTCACCCAGCGCAGACACACATGGGTGCCACCCACCACCGAGACCGACCAGGGGAAACACCAGCCATTGCAGTGGAACATGGGCAAGGTCCACAGATAGGTACAGCCGTCCGACATGGCGCCGGCCACCACATTGCCATAGCCCATGAGATAGGTGCCGCGGTGGTGATAGACCACGCCCTTCGGGTTGCCGGTGGTGCCGGAGGTGTAGTTGAGAGAGCAGGATTCCCATTCATCGTCCGGCGGGCTCCAGGCGAAGGCCGGATCGCCATCGGCGATAAAGGCTTCATATTCGATAGAGCCCAGAAGATCGCCGTCCTGGGCGAACTCTGGATCGTCGTAATCCACCACCAATGGATCCGCGTCGGCAAGCTTCAGGGCCTCTGCGATGGTGGGGGCGAATTCGCGGTCCGTGATCAGGATCTTGGTGTTGGCGTGGTCCAGCATGAAGGCCACGTTGGCCGCATCCAGGCGCGTGTTGATGGCATGGAGAACACCGCCGGTCATGGGCACCCCGTAGTGGCACTCCAGCATGGGCGGGGTGTTGGAGAGCATGGCGGAGACCGTGTCGCCCTTGCCGATGCCGTGGCGCGCCAGAACGGAGGCCAGCTTGCGGGAGCGGTCATAGAATTCGCGGTAAGTGAAGCGCTGGTCGCCATGGATGATGGCGGTGCGGTCCGGGAACACCATGGCCGAGCGTTCCAGGAAGGAAATCGGTGTGAGCGGCTGATAATTTGCGGGGCGCTTATCGAGATCGGTTTCGTAGGGGTTGGTCATGAGGCAGGCTCTTGGATTGACGTTTTCCTGCAAGCTAGTCAAAGCGGCGGGCGGGAGCAATGCTCTGTTTGGATTACCCCTCCCTGCGTCCTCCCAAACCGCCTCTCCACCGTCACCCCGTCATCCCCGCGTAGGCGGGGATCCAGGACCGCACACTCTGAGCTAATGGCTCTAGATCCCCGCCTACGCGGGGATGACGGAGGATAGAAGGGGGATGACGGTGGATAGAACGAGGATGACGGTGGGTAGAACCGCGACGACGGGTGGGGGCGCGGAGTTTTCGCTTGCGCAAACTTCCCCGATGACCGATGCAAGCGCCCATGGACCCCCTTACCCAAGGCGCGCTTGGCGCGGCTCTTCCTCAGGCCATGCGCCCAAACGCCCAAGCCGTTATCGCCGGCGCCCTGGGGTTCGCCGCCGGCATGGCCGCAGACCTGGACGTCTTGATCCGGTCGGCCTCCGATCCGCTGCTCTTTTTGGAGTATCACCGCCAATTCAGTCATTCGCTGGTCTTCATCCCCCTGGGCGGCCTTCTGGTGGCCCTGGTGCTGCATTGGCTCCTGGGGCGGCGCTGGTCGCTCAGTTTCTGGCAAACCTCCCTTTTGTGTTCACTGGGCTATGCAACTCATGGCCTGCTCGATGCGGCAACCTCTTACGGCACCATGCTGTTTTGGCCCTTTAGCGATGTGCGGGTGGCCTGGCGCATTGTTTCGGTGGTGGATCCGCTCTTCTCCGTCCCGCTGGCCGTGCTCGTGCTCACCGCCGCCTTCACCCGCAAAGCCATTTACGCCCGCGCCGGCCTTGTGTGGGCGGCGCTCTATTTGAGCCTCGGAGCGCTGCAGCATCACAGCGCAGTGGAGATGGGCCAGCGCCTGGCGGAAAGCAGAGGCCACACGCCGCTGCGCATAGAAGTGAAGCCCAGCTTCGCCAATATCGTGGTCTGGAAGACCGTTTATGAGACAGAGGACCGCTTTTACGTGGACGCGGTGCGCCCTGGCATCGCGCCTAAGGTGTTTCCCGGCGCATCCCTGCCTAAACTGAAGGTGGACCGGGACCTGCCCTGGCTGAAGGACCAAAGCCAGCAGGCACGTGATGTGGCGCGTTTTGGCCGCCTAAGCGAAGGTTATCTCAGCCCAGACCCCAACGTGGCCGGCCGCATCATCGATGTGCGCTATTCCATGCTACCCAATGAGGTGGCCGGCCTGTGGTCCATCGAGCTGAACCCGGATGCGGGCGAAGCTGAACACGTGCGCTTTGCGACCCATCGCGGGGACGGGGCAGCGGCCCTCAAACGGCTTCTCGCCATGATCTTTAGCCCGGCGTCCCCATAAACGCAGAAAAGGGCGGTCCGCTAGGACCACCCTTTCCGCTCTGAGAGTTGTGGGGCGTTAGGCCTTAAGCAGCTTTTTGCTCAATCGCCTTCTGCTTGCCTTTCGCCTTGCCAGTGCCGATTTCAATCGTGCGCGGCTTCATGGCTTCGGGCAGTTCCCGTTTCAGGGTGATGTGCAGCAGACCATTTTCGAGGCCTGCGCCGGTGACTTCCACATGGTCAGCCACCTGGAAGCGGCGCTCAAAGCTGCGGGTGGCGGTGCCACGATGCAGCAGCTGAACTCCTTCGGCCTTGGGCTCATCGCCTTTTTTACCGGATACGGTAAGTGTGTGCTCTTTAATCTCGATGTTGAGATCACTTTCGCCAAACCCGGCCACAGCCATGGTGATGCGGTATTCGTCTGCGGATGTGCGCTCAATGTTGTAGGGCGGATAGCCTGTGTTGGCTTCAACGCCAGCTGCCTGATCCAACATGTTGGCCAGACGGTCAAATCCTACGGTCGAACGGTAAAGTGGTGCAAAATCAAACATGTATAGCTCCTCCTCAAGTGAGCAAGGTTGGGTGTGGTCCCCTCATTTCGAGCTGGACCGGTTGAAGTGTACGAACCCGATCAGTGGCATCCGTACGCCTCAGAGATAGGGTGGCGATTTAAGCTTTCAAGCCCCCCTCAAACATGAACGGCAGATGAACGAGCTCTTCTGACACGGTTCAGCGGCCTTCTGACTATATGGCCATCAGACGGGAGACTTGCCTCTGCTCAAATGCCCCGGGGGTAAGTGCGTCGGGAGTTATTCATGAACACACATCTTACGGTTTGCGCCGGTATCTTGATCGGCGCGGTTGCCTCCACCTCCGCTTCTGCCGGAACGAAGGACCCTTACTATGAGCCCTTCGCATCGGCGTACGAGAACCAGGGTGGTTATCGGGAATATGTGCCGGTGACCTCGCCCCGCGCCTCGGCGTGCCGGCGTGCCTACACAACCGTGCGCGATGACGGCTATCAGCAGATCCGCATGGTGGAGTGTTCTGGACGTAACTACACTTTTCACGGGGTCCGTGATGGGCGCTGGTGGAAAGTGAAGGTTCGGGCCCGCAATGGCCGGATCCGCCAAGTTTATCCGCTTTAGGGCGACAGGTTCGCGAAGGATTAACCGTATAGTAACCAAGGTCCCACGTTCGCCATGCAATCACTTGCAACCCGCAGCAATGTGAGCGGGAGTGAACCGAAAGACCTTAAAATTCGTACGCTGAGTACCTATATTGGTCTTGAACGGGGAATGGCAAAACCTGCCGAAAAATCCCCTCAGAAGGAGTGACACCAGATGGCCGCGAATAAAGTGCCAGTGCTTTCCAGTGACGGCGGTTTGAGCCGGTATTTGCAGGAAATCCGCGCTTTTCCCATGCTTTCGCACGAGGAGGAATACGAACTCGGCAAGCAGTGGCGTGAAAAGGGCGACCGTGACGCAGCCCATAAGCTGGTGACCAGCCATTTGCGCCTGGTGGCGAAAATTGCCATGGGTTACCGCGGCTACGGCCTGCCCATCAATGAAGTGATTTCAGAGGGCAATGTGGGCCTCATGCAGGCGGTGAAACGGTTTGAGCCCGACCGCGGGTTCCGTCTCGCCACCTATGCCATGTGGTGGATCCGTGCCTCCATTCAGGAATTCATCCTGCGCTCGTGGAGCCTCGTGAAAATGGGCACCACAGCCAGCCAGAAGAAACTGTTTTTCAACCTGCGCAAGGTGAAAGGCCAGATCGAAGCGCTTGAGGACGGTGATCTGCACCCTGATCAAGTGGCGGAAATCTCCGAACGCCTGGGCGTGCCGGAAGATGACGTTGTGTCCATGAACCGCCGTTTGGGCGGGGACTCCTCGCTCAACGCCCCGCTGAAGGTGGATGGCGAAGGTTCCGGTGAATGGCAGGATTGGCTTGTGTCCGAAGAGCCGGACCAGGAAGAAGTGCTGGTGGAAAGCGAAGAGCATTCCAGCCGCATGGGCCTCCTGCACGATGCCATGGACAATCTGCACGACCGCGAGCGCCGGATTTTCGAAGCCCGCCGCCTGTCTGAAGATCCTGTAACGCTTGAAGAGCTCTCCCAGGAGTTTGACGTGAGCCGCGAGCGGATCCGTCAGATTGAAGTGCGGGCCTTCGAAAAGGTTCAGAAAGCAGTGAAAAACGCTGCGCGCGAAATGCTGGCAACACCCGCATTAGCGTAACCACATAAATTAGAGATTTGGACCGGCGTCCGGCTTTAGTGCTGGGCGCCGGCTTTTATTTTTGCCGGCGCATGTTCCAGCAGATAGGCCATAAGGGCCTGGGCCTGGCGCGTTGGATATTTGTCCCGGGGCACAACTTGGCAGGTGACATAGCCGAAGCTGAAGCCCGGCGCTGCAGGAACCAGGCGGCCCGCCTCCATATCGGCCGCCACGCCATCGCGGAACAAGAGGGCTGAGCCAAATCCCTCCAAGGCAAAGCGATGCGCCACAAGCTGGTTGTTTACCGAAAAGCGGACCGGCACGGTGAGTTCATGCATCGAACCATCGCTCTCATCGCGGACCACCAGGACGCGCTCCCCGCGCCGCGGCCTGGACGCGGTCCCGATAATGCCCATGCGCTCCAGCCTTGCCCCCAGGGGTTCATCCGCCGCGCCCATTTGCCGGGGGGCACAGACCAGCTCAAGCGGCAGGCAGGCGCACAGGTCCTTGCCGGTCTTGGGGCGTTCGGCAAAACGGGTGCGAATGGCCAGGTCCAGATCGCTGGAGGCCAGCGCCACCATGGCATCTTCTGCATCCACCTCAACGCGAACGCCGGGATGAGAGGCCTCAAACGCCCTCAGAAGCGGCGGAAACCAGCCCACGGCCACCTCCGTCGGCGCGGTGATGCGCACCGGGCCGCGCAGCGCCGATGCGGAGGGTTTGGCCACCGCCATGGCCCTGTCGCTCGCCGAAACGGCCAAAGCGGCGTGCTCCAGCATGTCTTCTCCGTCGGGCGTGAGGACCATGGACCGGGTGGTACGGCGGATCAGCGTGACCCCTACCAGTGCCTCAAGCTCTGAGAGCGCCTCGCTCACCACCGCCGGTGACAGCCCTAATCTCGCCGCCGCGGAGCGGATAGAGCCGGCGCGGGCGATTTCCACGAAATAGAGCAAGAGGCGGAGGTCACGGGGTTTGGGCATTGTTCGGTTCATCCGAAGAGTTAATTCGAAACTTCGTATCTACCGACTAAACGGCCAGCGCGCTACACCAAAATCCCGACACCAACCCCAAGTACTGGAGGATTAGAAATGCGCAGATTTTTCACGCTCCTTGTTGCCGCCGCCGCTTTGACCTTTGCCCAGGTTGCTCATGCCGATGACCGGGCTGTTGTGGAGGCGTTCTACAACCAGCTTCTGAGCGCACCCACTGCAGAAGACCTTGAAGACCGGGTCCGCAAAGTGGTTGTGGAAGACTGGGAATCCATCCCCACCCCCCGCGGCGGCAAAGGCGCTGAGGGCATGATCAAAACCTTGAAGTTCTTCGGCTCCATCATCCCGGACCTGAAATGGGACGTGCAAGAGATCCTGCAGCAGGGCAACCGCTATGTGGTGAGGTCCATCGCCACCGGCACGCCCAAGGGCAAGTTCTTCGGCATTGAGCCTAAAGCCGGGTTCAAAATCATGACCATCGACATTCACACGGTGGAAAACGGCAAGATCGTTCAATCTTACCACGTGGAGGATTGGGCCAGGGCCATCCGGCAGGTGTCGGGCAAAGCTCACTAAGCTGGAAAACCCTTGTGGGGCGGGCCTTTGGCCTGCCCCGCTCACCTTTCTCAGTAAGCAAAGCCGAGATGTAGCGCCCCAAATGGTGCTATATTTTTTGTTGTTACATTATATTGCGCACCGGCTTCCACCGACACATACACGTCGCCCATCCAGGGCATGGCATAACTGAAGCCGCCCAGCGAGACCGCGCTTTGAAAGAGCTTATAGTTCGGCCCCTTGTTGCCGGCTGCCGACACTCCAACATAGAGCGCTTCGGTCAGTTTGAACTCTGGCCTCACCTGGGCCCAGGCTTCATCCAGACCGATTGTGTACTTCCCGTCCGCAATGAACCTCCATCGGCTGGTGATCTCATAGCTTCCCTCCGCCACAAGGCTCGCGCCGAGCTGCTTGTTGGTCCCGGGTTCGTCGCGCCAGGCGGCGCCCGCAAAGGCGGCGAAGCGCCATGCCGGGCCGATGAACTGCCAGCCGAGTTCGACTTCGGCCCCGGTGCCGCCAACCTCGCCTCGCTGATCAAGTTTCAGCGCTTTGCCCCAGGCCCGCGCTCTCAGACCCTCAGTATCCAAAGAGCCAACGGGCGCCCATGTGATCCCGCCATAGCTGTGGAACGCTTCTGCGCCGCCGCCAGCACCGGCCGAGACCCAGGCTTCGCCCGCCCGTGCCTCAAGAGCGCACAAAATCCATATCGCAGCCGCACATGGTGCGCCGCAGCTTACGCCAAACCGTGCCATACCGCCCCCGGCAGACCCACGCCCTACTCACCATCCCTGACGCCGGCAACAAACAACTCATTGGTGCATCAGGTTGCAAGAGAACCCTAAAACGCAGGGGCACCCGTTTTCGATATCCAGTTTAAGATACGCTGATCACGTGCGCGCCAGTGGCGGCCGTCAGGGCTTCAACGTTCAGTTCCATCACGCACTCAGGGGTGCCCGCGGCGCCCCAGGCGGTCTCGTAGGCCCTCAGGTCTTCATCCAGGTAGGTGGCAAGCGCGGTGGCGTGGCCCACGGGCGGAATGCCGCCAATGGCATAGCCCGTCACCTCGCGCACAAAGCCCGCATCCGGGCGCCGCAAGGGCTCGCCAATGATCTTGGCCACCGCCTTCTCGTTCACCCGGTTCTTGCCAGACACCAACAGCAGATAGGCGGTTTCTGTCCGCTTTCCCTGAAACACCAGGGATTTGATGATCTGCCCTACATCGCAGCCACACGCCGCCGCTGCCTCTTCGGCCGTGCGGGACGACACGTCATGGCAAATGATGCGGGCGCTCAAGCCCAAACCAGTGACCGCCTCTTCCACCCGGCGCGCGCTTTTCGGCAGATCGCTCATGGTCCTCTCCGTTGAAAACACAAATCCATATGCCATTTGGCGCCAAAGTGCGATATGCTTGCGCGATCGACCCGGGAACGAGGCCAAGCGTTCTGGTCGTCCCAAGCTGCGGCAAGTGCGAGAGTTTAACCCAACCGGGAGCGCATGGGTTGTCTAGTCAAGACCCAGAACGATCTGCCGCAGGCCGTGCCGCCTTGATCGAAGAGGCCCTCAGACGCGCTCGTGCGGCGCAGACGGAATATCTGGACGCCCGCTCAAACGTTGCAGATCTGAGGTTCCTGCGCCTTCAGGCTCTGGCTGACGAAATGGCCGAGATCACCAAAGGCCAGAAAGATCTGCACGTGTTCATGACCCTGAAGGCGGTGCCGGGCGATCCGCCGCGGCTCATCGTGGACGCCCTGAGCCATGTGGTGATGGAGCCGGACCCGCGCACCTATATGCTGATCTATGACGGCCCGGAGGACCGCAAAATACTCTGCGAGACCGAGAGCCGCCGCGTGATTGAGGAAAAACTCACCGAGTATGTTGCGCACCAGATCGTCGCCCAGGAACGCGCCCTCGGCTCCGCGCCCGAAGAGGCAGAAACCCCTCAAACTCCGTCAGCATCATCCTACCTTGCGGTATGGTGTCTGGGCGTGGTCATGGGGGCCCTGGCGCTCTTTGCCTACATCAATGCGGACAAGCTGGTGACCTTGGAGATTTTCCGAGCCTTAACGGGCTCCTAAGATGGTTTCCACAACCGTTACATTCTGAAACACCAATTGATTTGGGTGTGGCCCACTATCTGCTTATCTAGTTGCCATGAGCGGGCCGGTTGCTTTGCGTGTGGGCATATTGCGGGCACAAAACGAACAATCAGTCCTTGGGAACGGGAACTCATGGTTTTTGCGTTTTGCCTTTGGGTGGAACTGAAGACTTGGGATTGTTATGGGGCAGTGTGGGTAGATTTATGGCGGAAGCAGTGAGCGAGCTGACGCGGATTCAACGGGATCCGGAACAACCGAGAATACTCGGCGACTTTCCAACTCTCTCTGAAGGTTTGGACTATGCGGCCCAGGGCGCTGCAGGACTGAACTTCTACGCCCCGCGCGGCGGCCTCGACGAAACCATGACCTACACTGAGCTGCGCGACCGCGCGCTGGCCACGGGCCGCCGTCTGGTGAAAGCCGGCCTGAAGCGCGGCGACCGGGTTGGGGTCATTGCAGAAACCAAAGCGGCTTTTGTTGAAGTCTTCTTCGGCTGCCAATATGCGGGCCTGGTGCCCTGCCCCATGCCCTACAGCATGTATATTGGCGGGCGCGAAGCTTATGTGCAGCGCATTGCCGGCCTGATTGAAAGCGCTGATTGCACGGCGGTGATCACTCCGGATGACCTGCACTCCCACATCACGGAAGCCGCCGAGCTTTCCGGCGCCGAATTGGTGTTCACCCACGACGAACTGGCAGAGATTTCCGGCAAGGGTGTGGATCTCACCCCCTTTGGCCCCGATGATCAGGCTTACATCCAATATTCCTCCGGCTCCACGAGCAATCCTAAGGGTGTTCTCATCACCCAACGGGCCGCGATGGCGAATGTGAGCCGGATCCTCAAGCACGGCATGGGCATCCGCGAAGGCGACCGGGCGTTCTCC
>JBCDIP010000051.1:0-10873 GCA_038748855.1 Pseudomonadota bacterium | reverse complement strand
TGCGGAGAACCATCCACGGCCTCATAGCGCCGGCCGACTCTAAAGCCTGCCACCCGGAGCCGATCTCTCAGATGCTCGTTCTGATACCAGTTCTCATACTTGTGCTCATCGCCCGGTGCGCAGTCGTTCCACAAGGCGAGCACGCCGATCTGATCATCGGTCAATCCTGCCATGGAACGCCTCCCGCGTAATTCTGATAGGGCGTCCAGGCCAAGTGTCCCGCATCAACCGGCAGCATGATGCCTGTAATCGCCCGGGCCTGATCGGAGCACAGGAAGGCGGCGGCGTTGGCAATATCTTCAGGCATCACGAACATGTCGAGCGCGCCGGAGTTCCTAATCACATCAGGATCGCGGTCGCCGCTGTCGATCCGCGCATTCAGAGCCGGCGTCAGCACATAGGTCGGCGCAAGGCCATTGACCCGCACATTGAACCGGCCAAGCTCCACGGCCAGAAGTTCGGTCAGCCGGGTGATGGCCGTCTTGCTGGGACAATAGGCCGGCAAGGGCAGGGGAACGTAACTGTTGATGGAACCAAGCGTAATCATGGCCCCGGATTTTTGGGTCTGCATCACCTTGCCGACCGCCCGGCAGGTGTTGACCGTGCCGTTATAGTTGACCTGCCAGAGCCGGTCATGCACCTCAGGATCGGCATCCAGCACCGTAGAGGCGTTTTCAAGAATGCCGGCAGAGGCCACACAAATGTCGATCCGCCCCCATTGGTCGGTGACCTCGCTCACCGCCGTGTCCACGGCGCTATGATCGGAAACATCAACACTGCGCCAGAGCGCATCATCGGGGCCGCCAAGATCGCCTGCCACGGCCTCGGCCGCAGCAGCATTCACATCCAAAATGGCAATGCGATATCCGTCCTTAGCAAAACGCCGGGCACAAGCCTCGCCTATGCCACTGGCGCCGCCAGTTACCAGCGCAACCCCCCTTGCGGTCGTCATTCGCCCTCTCCCGCACCAAAGGACAACACAATCTTGCCTTCCGCCTGGCCCGCCTTCAGCATCCCCAGTGCCGTTGCGAAGTCGTCCATCGCGAAAACTCTGCTGATGTGTGGCACAAGTTTGCCTGATTTGCACAGGGCAAATATCTCGGCTTGAACGGCGGCGACCGCGTCAGGATCCCGGTCCCGGTAGTCGGACCATTGTAGGCCGCTCACAGCGATGTTCTTCACCAGGAGATAGTTCGACCGGATTTGCGGGATATCACCGGAGGCAAAGCCCACAATCACCATCCGTCCGCGCCAGGCCATGGCTCTGAGCGCGGCCGCATGAGCTGCCCCGCCCACCGGATCGATCACGACATCTGCCCCATGACCACCCGTTGCCACATTCACCTGATCGCGTAAGTCGTCGCGTAAAGTCTCCACGCTCAAGTCAACCACCAGATCCGCGCCGCCATCACGGACCACTTGCGCCTTGGAGAGCGCCCGCACCCCGGCAATTACGGTCTTGGCGCCGTGGGCCTTGGCGAGTTGCACGGCGGCAAGACCAACCCCGCCGCTCGCCCCCAGAACGAGCACCGTATCGCCCGCTTTAAAGCCAGCGCGCTCAACAAGCGCAAAGTGTGCCGTTTGATAAACTAGGCAGAGGGCCGCAGCAGCGGTGAACGAAATTCCGTCAGGCAGCGGGTAACAGAGGTGCTCTACGGCCAAAACCTTCTCAGCATAGGCGCCATACTCCACTTCAACGGCCACCCGGTCACCCTGCTTAAAGCGCGTCACGCCGTCCCCGATCGCCTCCACAATGCCGGCCCCGGCCTTGCCGGGCGAAAAGGGCAGGGGCGGCTTAAACTGATAGGCGCCTTCCATCACCAGAATGTCGGGAAAGTTCACATCCGCCGCACCCAGCGCAATCACCACTTCCCCGGCGCCCGGCTGCGGGTCAGGCACATCGCGCACCGTGGCCGTCTCCAAGGGCCCGAACTCGTCCACCATCACCGCCTTCATAAACTTGCCTCCTTCAGTGCTGGTCCACCTTGCCCTCGCAGGGCACCTCGATCAATATGGGTGTTGGAAGCAGAGCCACGAAGGATCCAGACGCCATGGAGAACAGATTTCCGGCCGACGCGCCGACAGACGATATCATCACAGCGATACGCCAGGATGGCTATGCCATTCTGGAGCGCGTGATTGATGAGGCCCAAGTCGCCCAACTGAAGGGGGAACTCCAGCCCTACCTCACCGAATCCGAGGTGGGCACCGAAGATTTCTGGGGCCACCACACAAAACGCTTCGGCGCCCTGATCGGCAAATCGGAGATTGCGCGCCATATGCTGCTTGCACCTCAGGTTTTGGCGGTGGCCGATGCGGTGTTGCTGGAGCATTGCGCGCGTTATTGGGTGAACTACACCGGGGTGATGCACCTCGGTCCAGGTGAAAAGGCACAAGTGCTTCACCGGGACACAAACCTGTGGCCGATCACAAACCCGGCCCCGCCGCTCACGGTGGCCACAATGTGGGCCGTTTCGGATTTCACCAAGGACAATGGCGGCACGCGTCTGGTGCCGGGCAGCCACCTCTGGGATGATGCCAGGACGCCGGAGCCCGACGAGATCATATCCGCCGAGATGCCCTCCGGGTCGGTTCTGATCTACACCGGCAACGTGATCCACGGCGGTGGCTCAAACAGAGCCAACGCACCGCGCTATGGGGTGGCGCTGCACTATGTGCTCGGTTGGCTGCGCCAAGAAGAAAACCAGATGCTGACCATGACGCGGGAGGAGGCGCGCGCAATGCCCGAGGAGGTCCAGCGTCTCATGGGCTATTCGCTTGGCGCATCGGCACTGGGCTTTGCTGACCACCGCGACCCGTTCGAGATCCTCAACGGACAAGAGGGCGATACGCCGGCCACCATTAGCCCCCAAGAGCTGATCGATGCAGAAGCCAAGGTCAAGCGGCTGACCGTTGTTGGCAGCGCGGAAGGCGGCCGCACCCGTATTGAAGCCGAGCCGACGTAAGATCGGCGCCCCAAATGAAACAGGAGCCAGGTGGCGATGACGTATGAGACCATTCTTTATGCCGAAGATGGACCGGTGGGCACGCTTACCCTGAACCGACCTGACGATGGCAACATGTTCAACGAAACCATGTGCCACGAAATCCGCGACTGCATAAATGAGGTCAGGCGCGAGACCCGCACCCGGGTGCTGGTGCTCACCGGGGCAGGCGACAAGTTCTTCTGCATTGGCGGGCGCAAAGACGGGATGGAGGACACAAAACTCTATGCCGGCGTGCTTCCCACGTTGGAAATGTATGACGCCATCGACAAATGCCAGAAGCCGGTCATCGCATCGGTGAACGGATTTGCCGTAGGCGGGGGCAACGTGTTGCAGATGGTCTGCGATTTGACGATTGCCAAGAAGAGCGCCGTGTTTCGCCAGGTCGGGCCCATGATGGGCTCATTCGATGCGGGCTATGGAACATGGTTTTTGGAAGACTTAGTGGGTAAGAAAAGGGCCAAGGAGATTTGGTTCTGCAACAAGAAAATCAGCGCGGACGAAGCCCAGGAGATGGGCCTCATCAACCGGGTTGTGGAAGATGAGAAATTGGTTGAAGAAACCCGCGCATTTGCCCTTGAAGTGGCAGAGCGGGGGGCATTTGCCCTGGCCTCACTGAAAGCGGCATTTGGCGCACGCCATGGTGGAGTGGGCGGCCTCTCCAGGCTCGCCCACGACCTATTGTTGCGGGGCTATCTGGAGATGGATGAGGCCAAAGAACTCAGCAAAGCCTTCCGCGAGCGCCGCACGCCCGACGGCGATACGTTCGGGCAGTAAGATCTTTATGACAAAGTTCCTCACACTCCACGCGCCGGCCCAAACGAAGGCGTTTTATGAGGCGGGCCTGTGGAGATCGGACACATTTTACGGGCTCTTGGAGGCCCACGCCGCCGCAAGACCGCTGTCTCATGCTTTGAGGGATGGACGCGATCGGCTGAACTGGCAGGAGCTGCGATCAAAGGTCGATGCGCTGGCCGCCGACTTAAGCGATCAGGGGCTCACAGCTGGAGACCGGGTCTCCATGTGGATGTCAAACCGGCTCGATGCAGTGGTCATGTTCTTGGCGTGCGCACGCCTGGGCATTGCCTGCAATCCATCGCTTCACCGCACGCACACCTGCGAAGAGATCATCGTGTTGTTGGACCGATTGAATGCTGCAGCCTTCCTCACCGAAGACGGCTGGGGCGCGGACAGACGAACGTGCGATCTTGACGAGATGCTGGCATCGGTCCGTTCGCTCAAAAAGACCTACTCGCCTGAGACGCTTCCCCAACCCGGGCGCCGGCCGGATGGTCCTGCCCATGATGATCCCGACGCGGTCATCTATCTCGCCTTCACCTCCGGCACCACGGGCGCGCCGAAGTGTGTCATGCATTCAGCCAACACGCTGCTCGCCAATGCGCGCGACATGGTGGCCGCCTGGGACCGTGGGCCGGCCACCCGCATTCTGACCCTGAGCCCGCTCTCTCATCACATTGCCTGGGTTGCGGTGGCGCAGTGGCTTTTGTGCGGAGGCGAGTTGATCACCGATGATCCACCGGTGGGCACGAGCCGGCTCGACTGGATAACCGAAACGGGCGCCACCTATGTGATGGGCGTGCCGACCCATGCCATCGACCTCCTGGCCGAACAGCGTGCGCAGAGCGCCGACCGGCTTGGCGCTGTTGAGACCTTCTACATGGCGGGCGCCCCCATTCCGCCAAGCGTGGCAGAAGCGTTCGTGCAGCAAGGCATCAAGCCGCAAAATGTCTATGGCATGACGGAGAACTCGTCTCACCAGTTCACAGATCCAGAGGACGATATTGCCACCATTACAGCCACTTGTGGCCGGGGAGGGCCGGCTTACGAGGTTCAGATCTTTGACAGCGAAGATCAGGACCGTCCGCTCGCTCCTGGTGAGATCGGCCAAATCGGGGGCCGCGGTGCGTGTCTTATGCTCGGCTACTTCGCCAACCAATTGGCCACCGAAGGCAGCTTCAACAAATCCGGTTGGTTTCTCTCCGGCGATCTCGGCATGCTGGACGAAACGGGCAACTTGAAAGTCTCCGGGCGTTTGAAAGATTTGATCATCAGAGGCGGGCACAATATTCACCCCAGCGCCATTGAGGCATTAGCGCTGCGTCACGGCGCAGTGGACAAAGCGGCCGCATTCCCCGTGGCAGATGAGCGGCTGGGCGAGCGGGTGTGTCTTGCCATCACCGGAGCCGTGGCCCCTCAGGACCTGCTGCAGCATTTGGACGCTGAGGGCTTATCGGTCTACGACATGCCGGAATACTATCTGAACCTTGATGCTTTCCCACTCACCGCCAGCGGAAAGATCTTAAAGCGCGAACTCGTCTTGATGGTTGAGCGCGGCGAGCTGACCCCGGAGCCGGTACGATTTGAACGAAAGGAAAAACGCGCATGAGCGTAGAGCTCACCACAAGCGGCAATGTGCATGTGTTGACCTTGCGCCGCCCCGAAGCCCTGAACGCACTGTCGTTCCAGATCATCGATGAGATCGGCGAGGCATTGGACGAGGTCGAGCAGGCAAGCAGCCGCTTTCTGATCGTCACCGGGGAGGGGGAGCGGGCCTTCTGCGCCGGCGCCGACATTAAAGAGCTGCGCGAGGCCTCGCCTCTGGAGATGGGCCGGCGCATGCGCCGCGGTCAACAGATCTTCGGAAAGCTCGATCAGCTCCGTGTGCCGTCCCTTGCTCTCATCAATGGGTACGCTTTTGGAGGTGGTCTGGAACTGGCTTTAGCCTGCACATTCCGCATGGCGACACCCAACGCCAAAATGGGGTTGCCGGAGGTCAAATTGGGCCTCATTCCAGGCTATGGTGGCACGCAAAGGCTGCCCAGAATTGTGGGTGAAGGACGGGCGCTGGACATGGTGCTGACCGGACGTGCAGTAGGCGCGGAAGAAGCATGCGCCATGGGGCTGGTGCAGGAGGTCATCGAGGGCGATCCCATAGCCCGCGCTCTTGAATATGCAGGTCAGGTGGCCAAGCTGAGCCTGCCGGTTTTAGGCTTTGCCCGCGAGGCTGTGGCCCGGGCGTTGGATCATTCCGTGGAGGGCGGATTTGAGGTTGAGGCCAACCTCAATAACCTGGCATTTCAGTTGAACGATTCCACGGAAGGTATGCTTGCCTTTGAGAAAAAACGCCATCCGGAGTTTAAAGACAAATGACCTTGCTGGACCGCTACGCGGCACGCAGAACCTGGGATGAGCAAGAGCAAATGGTGCTCGATCAGGTGCAAAAGGTGGCTGATGAGGTGATCGCTCCGGCCGCTGCCGGCTATGATGCATCGGGCGAATATCCCGAAGCCAGCATGGACGCGATCAACGCCGTGGGGCTGAACGCTATCTTCGTTCCTGAGGCCTATGGCGGGGCCCCAATGTCCTACCGGCTCTACCTGGAATGCGTCTCGATTATCTCAGAAGCCTGCGCCTCCACTGGCATTATCTACGCCACCAACTTTCATGGCATGAAACCGCTCATAGATTTCGGCTCAGAAGAGCAAAAAGAGCGCCTCTTGCCGGCCATCGCAGAAGGCGGCATGGGCTCTCTTGCCATCACGGAGCCGAGCGCGGGATCTGACGCCACGGGCATGAAGACAAAGTTCACGCCGGACGGAGATGACATCCTGGTGGACGGTGAGAAGATCTTCATCTCCAATGGTGATGTGGCCGACCGGATTTTGCTGTTCGGAAAGTGGAGCGAGATCGATGATGCCAAGGGCGCCATCTCCACACTCGTGGTGGAGAAGGGAACGCCCGGCTTCACTCCCGGCCCGAAAGAAAACAAGATGGGTCACCGGGCCGCGTCCACGGTCTCTCTCAGCTTCGACAGAGCCAGAGTGCCGCGGGCCAATCTCCTGGGCGCGCCCGGGGAGGGGCTCTCCATTCTGCTGGCCTCGCTCAACAAATCGCGCCCCTCAATTGCGGCGCACGCTCGGGGCATTGCCCGAGCCGCGTTCAAGGACATGACGGTCTATATGAATGAGCGGGTGCAGTCGGGCCGGCGCATCATCGACTTTCAGGCCAATCAGTTTCTCATCGCCGACCTGGCCAGTGAACTGGCGCTGGTGGAAAGCTGGACCGACTATGTGGGCGGCCTGATCGATGAGGGTGCAACAGACTTTGGTCAGGAGGCCTCGGTGGCAAAACTGAGAGCCTCAGATCTCGCCATGCACATGAGCACTGAGGCCGTGCAGATGTTCGGCGGCTACGGCTACATCAGCGATTACCGGGCGGAGCGCCTTATGCGTGATGCCAAGATCACGCAAATCTGGGAGGGCACCAACCAGGTGCACCGGCAATTGATCGGTAGGAGCTTTGCGCAAAAATGACAGACCAGATCAAAACGGTCGGCGTGTGTGGTGCAGCCGGTACGATGGGGGCGGGGATTGCGATTGTCTCAGCCCGGGCCGGGTTTCGTACGCTCTGCTTTGACATGGCCGAAGAGGGCCTCACCAAGGCGCGCGGCCAAAGTGAGGGCTTCTTCGCCAAGTCCGTGGAGCGGGGCAAGATGAGCCCTGAGGATCAGGACGCGGCCCTTTCGAACCTGTCAGCCACCACCAAGTTGGAGGACTTGGCCGCATGTGACCTGGTGATTGAGGCAGTGTTTGAAGACCTGACCGTCAAGCAGAACCTGCTCGGCCAGCTCGACGGGATCTGCCCACCCCACACACTCTTTGCGTCCAACACATCTACCTTATCAATCACACAGATCGCTGCCGGGTGCGAGCGTCAGGACAAGGTGGTGGGCATGCATTTCTGCCTGCCGGCCCAGCTCATGAAGCTGATCGAAATGTCGCCCGGCCTCAACACGTCCGAAGAGAGCTTCCAGGCCGCCTGGGCCTGGACGGAGGCGGCCGGGCAAATGCCGGTGAAGACACAAGACAAGCCAGGGTTCATCCTGAACGCCCTCCTGGTGCCTTTCAACAATGATGCGATCAGAGCAGTGGAGGCAGGTGTTGCGAGCCCGGCGGATATCGACACGGCCATCAAGCAGGGTTTGGGTTACAAGATGGGGCCGCTTGAGCTGATCGACCTGATCGGCCTGGATACGCAAGTGCGCCTGTGTGAGGCGTTCTATCCCATCACCCACGATCCAAGGGCCGCCACGCCCCCGCTGTTGAGCCGCATGGTGGCCGCTGGCCATTTGGGGCGCAAGGTGGGCCGCGGCTTCTACAGCTATGACGGCAACGCAATGTTTGGGGGCTAATGCACATGAACTATGCCATCATCATGCACGGCGAGAGCCGATCTTTTCCCGAAGACGAGGCTTTTCTTCAGGGCGCGGCACCAGAGGCAGACATCACGATCCACTTGGGCGGTGGGGCCGATGCGGATCTGACGAAGACAGCGGTTTTGGTGGAGCTCACGACGGAGTGCTTGGGCGTCTACACGGGCGAGGACGCCGGGACCGAAGGCTCCAACATGTTGGGTTTTGCACGCTACCGGAACGGCGATGACGCGCCCTCCGACCTGATCGAGCTGGTGCGCCAGCCGGCCAGTGACGAGGCGGCTATCGAGGCGGCCCGGGCGGTGTTCGAGGCGGCCGGCTTCCAGGTTGTGGTGTGTGCCGATCAGCAGGGCCGCATTATCGACCGGCTGGTGCGTCCGAAATACAACGATGCTCTGCGGTTTCTGGATGAGGGCCTCGCCGCCGCCGCCGACATAGACCTCACCTGCCGCCACGGTTTGGGCTATGCGGACGGGCCTATTGAACGGGTGGAGCGCGGCGGCCTTGTGCACCACTATGAAGTGAGCCAGCGCCTGTTTGAGACCTACGGCGGCCCGGGATTTGCCCCTGCCAGAAGGGCTCACGTGGCGAAGCAGCGGTCAGATCGTGATGGGTGAAGTGCCCGCCGACCTGCCGGCACCCTACCTCACTGCAGATGCAGGTCCCTATTGGCAGGCGGCCAACGAGGATCGCCTGGTCATGCAAAAGTGCGATGGCTGCAGTGCCTATCGGTTCTTCCCGAGCTATGTGTGTTCGAACTGTGGATCCGATGCGGACGCATGGGGCACCTGTTCGGGCCGCGGCACAATTTACAGCCTGACGGTTGTCCACCGGGCTCCAAGCCCGGCCTTCCGCGCGATTGTCCCTTACGTTGTTGCTCTGATAGACCTAGAGGAAGGTCCTCGGATGATGGCCAATATCGTGGGAGATGACCGCTTAGACGCAGCGATTGGCGACCGGGTGGAGGTATGCTTCGAGCCCCGCGGACCGGAGGTCAAAGTGCCCCAGTTTGTGCGCGTGGAGCCCTAGCGATGCTGCGGAATAAGGCGATCATTGCGGGCGCCGCTGACAGCGATGTGGGCAAAACACCTCACATGAGCGGGCTGGCCCTGAACGCCCAGGCCGCCCAGCGGGCTTTGGACGATGCCGGCCTCACCTTGGACGACGTGGACGGTCTGATCACAGCCTATTCCATGACGGAGCCCTATTTCATGCTGGGGTCCGTTATGGCGGAATATCTCGGTATTGAGCCCACATTCTGTGCGTCTCTCACCGTAGGCGGTGCCACGCCCGGCGCTGCTTTGCACCAGGCTGCCATGGCGATTGCCAGTGGCGAGGCGGAGGTGGTGTTGATCACGGTGGGCGAAAACCGGGCCACAGGTCAGAGCCGTGATGATGCGGTGAAAGCGCTCAGCCATGTGGGCCACCCCGCCTTTGAGATGCCCTATGGGCCGATTGTACCGTCCTTCTACGCCCTGATCGCCCAGCGTTACATGCATGAGTATGGCACCACCCGCGAACAGATGGCGCACGTAGCGGTCGCGGCTCGGGCGCATGCCAGACTGAACCCGGCTGCGCCTGACGCCAAGGCCATTAAGGTTGAGGATGTGCTCACCTCAAAACCCATTTCAGAGCCGCTCAACTTGTTGGACTGTTGCCTGATTTCCGATGCCGCCTCCGCCATTGTGGTGACCGCGCCAGACCGTGCAGGCGATCTCGCCAACACGCCCGCTTGGCTTCTGGGCATCGGCCAATGTCACACCCATGAGCATGTGACCATGGCGAAGGACCTCACACAGTTTGGCTCCGCCCAGTCCGGCGCTGCGGCCTACAAGATGGCGGGCTTGGGTCCGGCAGATGTGGATTTCGCGGAGCTCTATGATTGCTTCACGATTGTCCCCATCATCGAGGCCGAGGAGTTGGGGCTCGCAGCCAAGGGCGCGGGCGGTCATCTGTTTGAAAGTGGCGAGACCCGCATCGGAGGACGCCTTCCGATCAACACCCATGGCGGGCTTTTGTCATACGCCCAGGCGGGCGCATCGGGTGGCATGCATGCCATTGTGGAGGCGGTGCACCAATTGAGGGGTCGAGAGGGGCTTCGCCAAGTGGGCAAACATGATATTGCGTTGGTTCACACCGAGGGAGGGGTTCTCTCTTCCCATGTCACCATGATCTTAGGCCGGGACGCACACTAGATGAGCGAAGCGATCAAACATCTCCTGAACGCCAAATCTGTCGTCATTGTCGGCGCCACGGAGGGTGAACACCGCATTGGCGGGCGCGTTCTCCACTACATTCTGCGCGCCGGTTTTGATGGTGCGGTCTATCCCGTCAATCCGGGCCGCGACCAGGTGCAAGGGCTCACCGCCTATCGCCAGATCGAAGACATTCCGGGCGAGGCCGATTGCGCAATCTTTGCCGTGCCGGCCCCGGCGGTCATTCCCTCCTTGAAGGCCTGCGCGGCAAAGGGCGTGAAAGCGGCCATTCTCTTCAGTGCAGGCTTTGCCGAACTAGGAGACGAGGGCAGGGCCATGCAGGTGGAGCTTGTGGCAGCCGCCAAAGAGGCAGGCGTGCGCATCCTCGGCCCCAACTGCCTGGGCGCATTCAACGCCCATTCCGGGCTGATGGGCACTTT